>NZ_JBQSWB010000005.1:0-274524 GCF_052446295.1 Brachybacterium sp. AOP43-C2-M15 | reverse complement strand
GGTGGTGGGGGCGGCCCCCGCCGGGCACCCCCCCCCACCTCTCGCCCGTGCCCGCCGCCGGCTCAGGCCAGGTAGTCGACCTCGCGGGTCTCCTTGCCGATCAGGAGTGCGGCGGCCGTGATGATCGCGGCGAGCGTGAGGTAGCCGCCCACCAGCCACAGCGGGCCGTCCAGAAGCTGCCACAGCGCGATCATCGCGTAGGGCGCGGGAGCGGCCCCGATCACCGAGGCCATGTTGTAGCTGACCGCGCTGCCGGTGTAGCGCACATCGGCCCGGAACATCTCCGGCAGGAACGCGGCCATCGGGCCGAAGGTGAGTCCCATCAGGGTGAAGCCGACGATCAGGGCGGTCATCACGCCCACGGTGCCGGCCTGCATCAGCGGCTCGAGCAGCAGCCCGAACACGCCGATCCCCGCGGTGACCGCGAGCAGCAGCTTCCGGCGGCCCAGGCGGTCCGCGAGCGGTCCCGAGACCACGGTGAAGAGGCCGAAGAAGACCACGCCGATGATCAGCATGGTGAGGAAGTCGGTGCGCTGGTAGCCGAGCCCCGGGACGAATCCGTCGGCGTCGAAGGCGCTGCCGCCTGCCTCCGCGGCGGCGCGAGCGGTCTCCTCGTCGGCGGCGGTGGTGCCCACGACCATGAGGAACGCGGTCATCAGGTAGAACAGCACGTAGGTGGCGACCATCGCGACGGTGGCCAGCACCAGCGGCTTCCAGGCGGTGCGGAACACGCGCGCGATCGGGACCGCGGCGACCCGCTCCTCGTCGATGACCTTCTGGAAGGCCGGGGACTCCATGAGCTTCAACCGCACCCAGAGCCCCACGATGACCAGCACGGCCGAGAGCAGGAACGGCAGGCGCCAGCCCCAGGTCATGAACTGCTCCTCGCTCATCTGCACGCTGAGGAGCACGAACAGCAGGTTCGAGAGGATGAAGCCGATCGGAGCGCCGAGCTGCGGGAAGGTGCCGTACAGGGCGCGCTTGCCGGGCGGAGCGTTCTCGGTCGCCAGCAGCGCCGCCCCGGACCACTCCCCGCCCAGGCCGATGCCCTGGCAGAAGCGCAGCAGCACCAGGATCGCGGGGGCGAGCACCGTGAAGCCGGGCGTCGAGGCGGTGGGCAGCACGCCGATGAGGAAGGTCGCGATGCCCATCACCAGCAGGCTGGCCACGAGCGTGGTCTTGCGCCCCACCCGGTCGCCGTAGTGCCCGAAGACGAGCGACCCCAGCGGGCGCGCCACGAAGGCCACCCCGAAGACCGCGAAGGAGCTCAGCAGCTGGTTCGCCGGGGTCTGGGTGGGGAAGAACAGCGCCGGGAACACCAGGGAGGCGGCGGTGGCGTAGGCGTAGAAGTCGAAGAACTCGATCGTGGTGCCCACCATCGAGGCGGTGATGACCCGCCCGCGGGTGTTCGCCGGGGCAGCGGCGGGAGCCGTGGAGGGCGGCGTGGAGGAGGGTGGAGAGGTCAGATGCTGTGTGCTCACGACGCGCGACCCTAGACCTCGGATTCCGCCATTCGGACCCGATCGCCGGATCGTGAGACGGCCTCGCGTGCTGCCTCCCGACCTCCCGGGGAGGTCGCTCCCGAGGAGCGGGACATGAACTCTGCGGAGGCGCGGGCGTCGGAGGTCACGAGAGGGTCTCCCCTGCTGAAACGGGGGCGCGCCGCGGTCCCATCGATGGAAGAATCGACGGCGGCATGGGCGACCACCATGCCTGTGCTGACCTGAGGGGGACCCATGGAACTGTTCGTGCCCGTCATCGGGGTGATCGTGGTGGTGGCCGTCGTGCTGCTCATCGCGGCGATCATCCTGATGCGCAGCTATCGGATCGCCGCGCCCAACGAGGCGCTGATCATCACCGGCCGCAACGCGAAGGCGAGCCCCACCGGAGACATCGACCTCGAATCCGGCAGCGCGCGGGTCATCATCGGCGGCCGTGCGATCGTGCGGCCGATCTTCGACCGCGCCTTCGTGCTGAGCCTGAGCTCGCGACAGATCCCGGTCGAGGTCGAGGGCTACTCGATGAACGGCATCTTCCTGCGCCTGCGCGGGGTGGCACAGGTGAAGGTGGGCGGCAACATCGACGACGTCCGCAAGGCGTCCCAGCGCTTCCTCGATCAGCAGCAGCAGATCGACCACTACACCCAGGAGATCCTCTCGGGCACGCTCCGCGCCGTGGTGGGCACGCTGAGCGTCGAGCAGATCATCCGCGACCGCGCCTCCTTCGCCAGCCAGGTGCAGGCCGAGGCCGAGCACTCGATGAACAACCAGGGTCTGGTCATCGACACCTTCCAGATCTCCGCCATCGAGGACGACGGCTCCTACCTGCGTGACTGGGGCCGTCCCGAGGCCGCGCTGGTGGCCAAGCGCGCTGCGATCGCCGAGTCGGACGCCAACCGCGAGTCGACCCAGGCCAAGAACGTCAACCTCCAGCAGGAGGCCGAGTCGAAGCAGGCCTTCGACCTGCGCAACGCCGAGATCAAGGAGGAGACCGACGCACGCCAGGCCGCGGCCGACGCCTCCGGTCCGCTCGCTCGTGCCGCGCAGCAGCAGAAGATCATCGAGCAGGAAGAGCTCATCGCGGTCCGCAACAACGACCTGCGCGAGAAGCAGCTGATCGCCGAGGTCCACAAGCCCGCGGAGTCGAAGCGCTACGCCGAGCAGCAGGATGCGGACTCCAAGAAGTACGCCCGCATCGCCGAGTCGGAGGCCCAGCTGCAGGACGAGCGCAACCGCGCCGAGTCCCGCAAGGTCACCGCGGACGCCGAGGCGCACTCGATCGAGGCCCGGGGTCGTGCCGAGGCGGAGATCGAGCTGCAGCGCCGCTCGAAGGACGCCGAGGCCGTGCGCCTGGAAGGTCAGGCCGAGGCCGACTCGCTGCGTGCCAAGGGCGAGGCCGAGGCTGCGGCGATCCGTGCCAAGGGCGACGCCGAGGCGGAGACCACCCGTGCTCGCGCCGAGGCCTACAAGCAGTTCAACGACGCCGCCGTGCTGGCCCAGGTGCTCGAGGTGCTGCCGGAGGTGGCGGGCGAGCTCGCCGCCCCGTACTCGAACATCTCCAACCTCTCGGTGTTCTCCACCGACGGGGAGGCGAAGATCGGGCAGAACATCTCGGTGGGTCTGGCCCAGGTGCTCGACATGGTCAAGTCCACCACCGGTGTGGACTTCCAGGACACGCTCCAGCGCGCCGCCGAGGGCGGTCGCGCGGTGCGCGAGCAGTCGGAACAGACGGAGCAGGCAGAGCGGACGGAGCAGACGGAGCAGGCCGCTGCCGCGCGGCAGTCGGCGCCGTCGGTCGCCGCCGACGGAGCCGCCTCCGACGGAGCTGTCTCCGTCGACACCGCCGACGAGGCCTGAGCGCTCACGCCCCGGGCCATCGGCCCGCCCCACGGATCGCCCCGCTCCCTGCCCATGGCAGGGTCGGGGCGATCTGCTGTCCCGGCACTCCCCTCCCGTAGAGTGGGCGGTGGGCGCGACCACGTCGGCTCCGCCCGCGCTCGTCGAGAGAACGGAGCTTCCCGTGAAGATCGGAATCCTGACCTCCGGCGGCGACTGCCCCGGGCTGAACGCCGTGATCCGCGGCGCCGTGATCAAGGGCGACACGGTGTTCGAGGACGAGTTCCTCGGATACCGCGACGGCTGGCGCGGCGTGATCGACGACGACTGGGTCCCCCTCCCCCGTCGGCGCGTGCGCGGCATCGGCCGCGTCGGCGGCACGATCCTGGGCACCTCCCGGTCCAACCCCTTCGCCGACGGGGAGGACGGCGCCGCGATCGTGCGCCGCCACCTCGAGGAGCACGAGATCGATGCGATCATCGCGATCGGCGGCGACGGCACGCTGTTCACCGCGAACCGTCTCGTCGACTCCGGGATCCCCGTCGTCGGGGTGCCGAAGACGGTGGACAACGATCTCGACGCGACGGACTACACCTTCGGCTTCGACACCGCGGTGGAGATCGCCACGCACGCCCTGGACCGGCTGCGGATCACCGGCGACAGCCATCATCGCTGCATGGTCGCGGAGGTCATGGGCCGCTCCGTGGGGTGGATCGCGCTGCACTCGGGGATGGCCGCCGGTGCGCACGTCATCTGCATCCCCGAGTTCCCCCTGAGCATCGAGGAGATCTGTCAGCAGGTGCGATCCGCCTTCGATCGCGGGCGCGCTCCGCTGGTGGTCGTCGCCGAGGGCTTCGTGCCGCGCGACGCCCCCGAGGACTTCATGGACTACGACCTCGACGAGTTCGGCCGCCCCCGGTTCGGCGGGATCGCGCAGGCCCTCGCCCCGCTGATCGAGCAGCGGCTCGGCGTCGAGTCCCGCGCCACGGTGCTGGGCCACATCCAGCGCGGCGGCGAGCCGACGGGCTACGACCGGGTGCTCGCCACGCGTCTGGGCACCGCGGCGGTGGACCTCGTGCACTCCGGGGGCATCGGGCGCATGGTGGCGCTGCGCGGCACGGAGATCGTGGACGTCCCTCTCGCCGACGCGATCGACAGCGTCAAGCGCGTGCCCCGCTCCCGCTGGGAGGAGGCCACCGTGCTGTTCGGCTGATCCCGGCCCTCGCCGGAGAGCGAGGAGGACAGCGCGAGGGCAGGGCACCCTGCCGGGACGCCTCAGAGCCCCTGCGGCGAGCGCGCATCGCCGATCTCGCCGAGCAGCGCCTTCGCGTACGAGGCGTGCACGGATTCCGCATCGCTGGGGTGATACATGCCCGCCCGCACGTCCCGGGAGAGACGCTCGAGCTCGCTGCGGCGGAAGTACTGCGCGCCGCCGCCGGCGCGCAGGACCTGGTCGACGGCGGCGATAGCGGTCTCCGTCGCGCGGTGCTTGATCCCGGAGAAGTGGAGGAACCAGCGCGGTCCGTGGTCGACGGTCCCGGGACCGCTCCGTCCCGTCCCCAGCGCATCGAGGTCGGCGAGGACCTTCTCGATCTGCAGCACGGAGCCGTCGAGCTCGATCGCGGCGGCGGCGAGGCGGCGGCGGACGTCCGGGTCGTCGGCATGGACGATCCCCTTGGTGACGCTGCGCCGGGTGCCGGCGATCCGGACGCCGACCTGGACCGCGCGCTCGGCGACGCCGGTGTAGACCGCGGCGATCAGCAGCTCGAAGACGCCGAAGACGCCCATCACGAAGGGATCGGGGTTGGGGCCGACGGGGGTGACGGTCAGCACCCGGTCCGCGTCGATCACGGCGCCGTCCAGGCGCGTGGTGCGGGACTGGGAGGGGCGCATGCCGTGGGTGTCCCAGTCGTCGAGCGTGGCGACGGCCTCGGTGCGCTCGAGCACGCCGAACACCAGGCGCGGGTCGGTCTCCCGGGCCTCGGCGATGCGACCGTGCGCGACCAGGCGGTCCCACACCGGGGCGAGGGAGGTGAAGATCTTGGTGCCGGTGAGGCGGAAGCTGCCGTCCTCCTGCTCGTCGGCGCGGGTGGAGGAGTCGAAGAGCATCGCATCGTTGCCGGCCTCGGAGATCCCGAAGGCGAACAGGCGGTCCGCCGCGGCGTCCTCGAGGACCGTGCGCACCTGCGTGGAGCCGGCCCGGTGGGCGTGCAGCGCGGCACCGGTCACCACCAGGTGCATGTTCATCGACAGGGCGGTCGCCGGCGCGGCCTGTGCGAGGCGTCGCTGGACGCGGCTCGCCTCGAGCAGGGTCGCGCCGAGCCCGCCGAGCTCCGCGGGGACCAGCAGGCGGAGGTAGCCGCGCTCGCGCAGATCGGCGAGGTCCTCCTCGGGGAAGGTGTTCTCCCGGTCGTGGACCACCGCACGCTCGCGGAACGTGTCCAGCAGGGAATCGGGCAGCAGATCCTCGGCGATGATGCTCATGCGGCAACGCTAGTCCAGCGGGCGGCGCCGGCGGGAGTCGCGGACCGGACGGTGGGCCCCGGGCTCAGCGGGGGCTGCGCAGCGTCGCGAGCACGGGGCGGTGGTCCGAGGCGCCGCGAGGACCGACCCGCAGGGACTCGACCTCGAGCGGTCCGCGCACCCACAGCGCGTCGATCCTCCGGACCGGGAAGCGTGCCGGGTGGGTGGGCCGGGGTGCGGTGCCGCGGCCGGGCAGCACGGCGCCCAGCACGGGCAGCGCCCGGCCGAGTCGTCGCAGCGGCGAGTGCGCCGCCGCATCGGCGCGCTCCAGCTCCCGCGCCGCCTCCCGCCAGCCCGTGGCTGCGAGCACGGCGAGCTCCGGGGAGTCCGGGGAGGCGTTCATGTCGCCCATCAGCACGGCGGGACGAGCACGGTGGCCGTCGGAGGCGACCGGGCCGTCGAGCTCCTCGGCCCGGCGGACGATGCCCTGCACCTCGGCGGTGCGGTGCTCCCGGCGGAGGTTGTCCAGGTGCGTGACGAGGGCGGTGAGCTCTGCGCCGTCCGAGCGGCGCACGTGGGCGCTCAGCACGCCCCGCGGCTCGTGCAGCGGCTCGCAGCCGGGGTGCTCGGGCAGCGGGTGCATCGCGGGGTCGAGCAGCTCGTGCCGGGTCAGGAGGGCCACGCCGTACCGGCGTCGCGCCCCTCCGGCCACGTGCGGCGGACGGTCGATCGCGGCGCCGAAGGCGACCTGCATGCCGAGCAGCTCCCCGAGCCGGGAGGCCTGGTCCTCGTGCCCCGACCGGTCCCCGAAGCGGACGTCGACCTCCTGCAGGCCGATCACGTCGGCCCCCAGCGCCGAGATCTCGGCGGCGGTGCGCACGAGATCGACCCGGTCGTCGTCACCGTGCCCGTGGCGGATGTTGTAGGTCGCCACCCGCCACGAGATCATCGCGTCACTGCAGGCAGCTCGGGCCCAGCAGGGTCTTCAGCGAGGCGTACAGCGCGGCCGACGGCGTGACCGACAGGCGCTTGTCCAGCTGCATCAGCGTGGTCCGGCCCGGTTCCTGCAGGCGCAGGCGCACCTCACTGCCGCCGGGGTTGTCCTCGAGCACGCCGCGCAACTCCTGGACCACACGCTCGGTGGCGCGCATCGCGGGCAGCGCGATCACCACCGGTCCGTCGGCGCCGCCTCCGGTCTCAGGGATCGTCATCTCCATCACCCGCAGCTCGGGCATGCCCTTGGAGGTGTCCACCCGCCCCTTCATCGAGACGATGAGGTCCTCCGCCAGCTCGGTGGCGACGGTCTGGTAAGTGGAGGGGAACAGCAGGCAGTCGATCGACCCCTCGAGGTCCTCGACCGTGGCGATCGCCCACATGTCGCCCTTCTTGGTGGTCTTTCGCTGCAGGGTGGTGATCAGACCGGCGATGGTGACCATCGCGCCGTCCTCGACGGCGCCGTCGTCGGCGAGCGCGCTGATCGAGGTCGAGGAGTTCTGCGCGATGACGTGCTCGAGCCCGTACAGGGGATGGTCCGAGACGTACAGCCCCAGCATGTTGCGCTCGAAGGCGAGCTTCTCCTTGCGGTCCCATTCGGGCAGCTCGGGGATGGTGATGGTCGCGGCGGAGCCGGTGGCCATCGAGTCCTCGCCCTGGTCGCCGCCTCCGCCCCCGAACACGTCCGCGAAGAGGTCGTACTGGCCCTGGGCCTCCTTGCGCTTGACGTCGACGACGGAGTCGACGGCGTCCTCGTGGATCAGCACCAGGGAGCGACGGTTCGCGCCGAGCGAGTCGAAGGCGCCGCCCTTGATCAGCGACTCGATGGTGCGCTTGTTGCACACGCCCAGCGGCACCTTGTCCAGGAAGTCGGTGAAGGAGGTGAAGGCGCCCTTCTCCTCGCGGGTGCGGATGATCTCCTCGACCACGTGGGCGCCCACGTTGCGGATCGCGGACAGGCCGAAGCGGATGTCGTCGCCGACGGCGGAGAAGTAGAGATCCGATTCGTTGACGTCCGGCGGGAGCACCGTGATCCCGCGGTGGCGGCAGTCGCCGAGGTACAGGCCCAGCCGGTCGCGGTTCTCCTGGGTGGAGGTGAGCAGCGCGGCCATGTACTCGGTGGGGTGGTTCGCCTTGAGGTAGGCGGTCCAGTAGGAGACCACGCCGTAGGCGGCGGAGTGGGACTTGTTGAAGGCGTAGTCCGCGAAGGGCAGCAGCGTCTCCCACAGCGCGGCGACCGCGGCGTCGGAGTAGCCGTTGCTCTTCATGCCCGCCTCGAAGGAGACGTACTGCTTGTCCAGCTCCGCCTTCTTCTTCTTGCCCATGGCGCGGCGCAGGATGTCCGCCTCGCCGAGCGAGTACCCGGCGACCTTCTGGGCGGTCTGCATCACCTGCTCCTGATAGACCAGCACGCCGTAGGTCTCGCCGAGGATCTCCGCGAGCGGCTCCTCGAGCTCGGGGTGGATCGGGGTGATGGGCTGCAGGCCGTTCTTGCGCAGCGCGTAGTTGGTGTGCGAGCCCATGCCCATCGGGCCCGGGCGGTACAGCGCCGAGACGGCGGTGATGTCCCCGAACTGGTCGGGCTTCATCTGCCGCAGCAGGGTGCGCATGCCGGAGCCGTCCAGCTGGAACACGCCCAGCGTGTCGCCCTTCTGGAGCAGCTCGTAGGTGCGCTCGTCGTCGAAGGGCAGGGTCTCGAGGTCCGGGGGCGTCTTGCCGTTGCGCTCCATGTTCTGCACCGCGTCGGAGAGGACGGTGAGGTTGCGCAGGCCCAGGAAGTCCATCTTCAGCAGCCCGAGCGTCTCGCAGGTGGGGTACTCGAACTGGGTGATGATCTGCCCGTCGGAGGGGCGGCGCATCATCGGGATGATGTCGGTCAGCGGGTGGCTGGACATGATGACGGCGCAGGCGTGGACGCCCCAGCCGCGGGTGAGGCCCTCGACGCCGGTGGCGATCTCGACGACCTTGCGGACGTCCGGGTCCTCGTCGTGGACGCGGCGGAACTCCCCTGCCTCGGCATAGCGCTTGTGCTCGGGATCGAAGATGCCCTTGAGCGGGATGTCCTTGCCCATCACCGCGGGCGGCAGCGCCTTGGTGAGCTTGTCCCCCATGGCGAAGGGGTAGTCGAGCACGCGGGCGGCGTCCTTGAGGGAGTTCTTCGTCTTCATGACGCCGTAGGTGATGACCTGGGAGACCCGGTCGTCGCCGTACTTCTTCTCGACGTACTCGATGACCTCGCCGCGGCGGCGGTCGTCGAAGTCGACGTCGAAGTCCGGCATGGAGACGCGGTCCGGGTTCAGGAAGCGCTCGAACAGCAGACCGTGCTCGAGGGGGTCCAGGTCGGTGATCCGCATGGCGTAGGCGACCATCGACCCGGCGCCCGAGCCGCGCCCCGGGCCCACCCGGATGTCCTGCTCCTTGGCCCACTTGATGTAGTCCGAGACCACCAGGAAGTAGCCGGGGAAGCCCATCTGGAGGATGACGCCGACCTCGTAGTCGGCGCGCTTCTGCACGTCGTCTGGGATGCCGGCGGGGTAGCGGTACTCCAGGCCGCGCTGGACCTCCTTGACGAACCAGGACTCCTCGTCCTCTCCCTCGGGGGTGGGGAAGTTGGGCATGTAGTTCGCGCCCTCGTCGGTGGTGCGGAACTCGACCTCGCACATCTCGGCGATGCGCAGAGTGTTGTCGCACGCCTCCGGGAACTCGCGGAACAGCTCGCGCATCTGCTGCGCGGACTTCAGGAAGTAGCCCGAGCCGCCGAACTTGAAGCGGTCGGGGTCGTTGAGGCGGGAGCCGGAGTTGATGCAGAGCAGGACGTCCTGGATCTGCGCATCGGCCTCGGTGACGTAGTGGAGGTCGTTGGTGGCCACCAGCGGCGCGTTGATCGCCCGGCTCACCTCGAGCAGGTCCTTGCTGACGCGCTTCTCGATGTCCAGGCCGTGGTCCATCAGCTCGATGAAGTAGCTGTCGCGGCCGAACATGTCCTGGAACTCGCCGGCGGCCTTGACCGCCTCGTCGAACTGGCCCAGGCGCAGGCGGGTCTGGACCTCTCCGGAGGGGCAGCCGCTGGTGGCGATCAGGCCGGGCGAGTACGCGGAGAGGATCTCGCGGTCCATCCGCGGCCACTTGCCCATCTGGCCGTCCAGGGAGGCGGCGGAACCGAGCCGGAAGAGGTTGTGCATGCCCTCGGTCGACTTCGACAGCAGGGTCATGTGGGTGTAGGCGCCGCGGGCGGAGACGTCGTCACCGGCCGCCTGCTGCTCCTTGGTGCCCCACTGCACGCGGGTGCGGTCGTGGCGGCTCGTCCCGGGGGTGACGTAGGCCTCGACGCCGACGATGGGCTTGATCCCGGCGTCGGTGGCGGCCTTGTAGAACTCGTAGGCACCGAAGAGGTAGCCGTGATCGGTGATCGCCACCGCCTTCTGCCCCTGGTTCACCGTCTCGTCGACCAGCTTGTCGATCTTCGCGGCGCCGTCCAGCAGCGAGTAATCGGTGTGGACGTGGAGGTGGACGAAGTCATCGGAGTCCGCGGAAGCCATGCGTTCCAGAGTAGTCGCGGGGGCCGTCGGATGAGCGCCCCGGAGGGGTCGGAGAGGTCACCTCGGCGCGTCCGGCGTGTCGCCGTCGGGGCGGCCGACGGGCGGGCTGACCGGGCCCGGTCGAGCGCCGGCCCCGGCCCGTGGGGACCGGGGCCGGCGCGGCCGGGTGCGCGGCTCAGTGGGGGCCCGCAACCTCGCCGTGAGTGCGCAGGATCGATTGCTCTGCTCTCCCGGCCCCGAAGGCGTTCACGATGCCCGACCGTCCTCCCCGTTCACCGCGCCCAGCGGCCGGGCGCGCAGGTCAGCATCCGCCGACCGTGGGGCAGGGCCCTATCGTGTCGCCATGGACAGAACCGCCGCCCGCCCTTCACCGCCGGGCATCGCGTTCGCGATCGCGCCTCTCCTCTCGGGCGTCCTCGCGATCATCCTCTCGGTGTGCGGGCAGCTGATCGCAGCAAGGAGGTTGGCAGCCGATACGAACAGCGGGCACCCCTCTGCAGACCAGCCTTTCGTGCACATGCTCGCCATCACGCCGAGCCTGTGCTTCTCTGCCCTGGCTGTCCTGCTGTACCTGTTCGCCGCCCCCGGCTCTCGGCGACATCGGCGGCTCGCCGCTCTCGGAATGGTGCTGGGTGTCATCGCGGCCGTGCTCACGCTCATAGACCTCCCCGGAGGCCTCGCCGCTCGTTTCTGGATAGAGCCATTGCCGGACGAGCGCTGAGACCTCTTTCCGAGAGGGCCTCCTCTGCCGTGGACCCGTCGGAGCGTCCTGAGCTCCTCGCCGTGGCTCGACGGTCGTCGGTGCTGTCGTCGCACGGTGAGTTCAGGCTGCGAAGTCACCGATGGGGCAGCGGTTCAGGACCCGTCCGCCTCCGCGTCCTGCTCGCGACGCATGTCCGCGAGCAGCGAGTTCATGTAGTCGTGCACGTCCTCGTAGCTCAGGGAGCGCTCGTCGCGGCGCGGCGGGATGCCGCCCACGAAGGCGCCGCCGTGCCAGGCCATGGAGTCGTCCGGCAGGGTCTGGTCGTCGTCGCGCCACAGATCGATCGGGATCGCGTGAGCGGCGAGGTCGCGGGCGATCTCGTCGGCCTGGGTGGGCTCCCCGGAGCGCTGCAGCACGGAGACCAGCAGGGACTGCGCCGTCCAGGCGATTGCGTCGTCGCGAGGGTCCTCCCCCGGGTCGACGGATTCCTGGACCAGGGCGATGTAGCTCGCGGCGAGCTCGTCGGCCCCGTCCTCGTAGTGGTCCTTCGCCACGCGCAGGGCGACCCTCGGCACCAGGCCCCGCGCCTCCCACAGCACCGCCGCGCCCACCAGCGCCATCCCCACCCCGGTCGGGAAGTCCGGGTCCAGGGACAGGTCGGAGCTCGGGGTGCGGCCGGCGCGGCGGTCGTCGTCGGCGACGAGGAACTCCTCCACGGAGCGCTCGAGCGCGGCGCGCACCTGCGCGTCGTCGCGCAGCGCGAGCTCGGCCCCGGCCGGGTCCAGGCCCAGGCGCCGCGCCACGCGAGCGTAGGGGAAGTCGGGGCGGGACAGCGCGGCGTCCCGGGTGGGCGTCAGCGCGCCGGAGGTCTGCTCGTCGGTCATGGTCCCGACCGTATCGCCTGACAGGATGGCCCCGTGCCCGCCGACACCCCGATCCTGCTGAGCGATCTGAGCGTCGAGGACGCCGGGACGGTCGCCGACCGGGCGCGCGACGAGGTCTTCCTCGCACGGGCGGGGTGGTCGCCGGGGCTGCGGCACGAGGAGCATCTCGCGTTCTGGCGGCGGCTCGACCAGGCCCCGCCGCCCGAGCTGCTGCGCCTGGTCGCCGAGCGGCGCGGCGCGGTGGTGGGCACCGTGGACCTGCACGGTCTCGAGCCGGGGATCCGGGAGCTGGGCTACGTGGTCGGGCCGAGCGCGAACTGGGGGCAGGGACTCGACACCGCCGTCGCACGCGCCGGGCTCACCCACGCCTTCGACGTCCTCGAGCTGGAGGTCGTGTGGGCGGAGGCGCTGCCCGCGAACTCGGCCTCGGGGAGGATCCTGCGTCGACTCGGGATGCGACCCGACGGGCACGGCGAGGTCGAGGAGTTCCTGGGCGTCCCCGGGCGCTTCGAGCGGTACCGGATCACGCGCGAGCAGCACCGACGCGGCCTCAGGGCCGAGGAACCGCTCAGCCCTCGCGGAGCCGGTCCAGCGCCTGCTGGAGATCGGCCGGGTACTGCGAGGAGTAGGTGACCACGTCGCCGGTCGCGGGGTGCACGAAGCTCAGCTGCATCGCGTGCAGCCATTGCCGGATCAGCCCCACCCGCTCGGCGAGCGTCGGATCCGCGCCGTAGAGGGGATCGCCCACCAGCGGATGGTGGAGCGCGGCCATGTGCACCCGGATCTGGTGGGTGCGCCCGGTCTCGAGCCGGACCGACAGCAGGGTCGCGCCGTGCAGGGCCTCGAGGGTCTCGTAGTGGGTGACGGAGTGCTTGCCGTCGCGTCGCACCGCGAACTTGTAGTCGTGGTGCGGGGAGCGGCCGATGGGCGCCTCGATCGTGCCCTCGGGCTGATCAGGCGTCCCCTGGCAGACGGCGTGGTACACCTTGCCGACCTCGCGGGCGCGGAAGGCGTCCTTGAGGGTGGTGTAGGCGCGCTCGGTGCGGGCGACGACCATCAGTCCGCTGGTGCCCACGTCGAGCCGGCTGACGATGCCCTGCCGCTCGGGATCGCCCGTGGTGCGGATCGAGACGCCCGCGGCGGCCAGGTGCCCCAGCACGGTGGGGCCGGACCAGCCGGCGCTCGGATGCGCGGCCACCCCCACGGGCTTGTCGACCACGACGATGTCCTCGTCCTGGTGGACGAGGCTCATCCCGTCGGCGATCTGCGGCCGCACCTGGACGGCCGGCTTCTCGTCGGGCAGCTCGACGTGGACCATCGCCCCGGGCTCGAGCCGGGTGGAGCGGGCCGGAGCCCGGCCGTCCACCAGCACGAGACCGTCGGCGACGAGATCGGCGGCGCGGGTGCGGGACAGGCCCAGCATGCGGGAGACGCCGACGTCCACCCGTTCGCCCGCGAGCCCGTCGGGCACCATCAGCGTGCGGGAGGAGCTCATCGGGCCTCCTCGTCCGACGAGGGATCCGAAGACTCGCTCGGCTCCGCCGCAGGATCGGCGGCCACGCCGAACAGTCCCAGCGCCACGATCAGGATCGCGCCGCCCACCACCGCCATGTCCGCGACGTTGAAGACGGGCCAGTGGGGCAGCTCGAGGAAGTCGACCACGGCCCCATGGAAGGGCGACGGGTCGCGCAGCAGCCGGTCATGGATGTTGCCCAGCGCGCCGCCGGTGATCAGGCCGAGCGCGAGCGTGTACCAGGGCGAGCGCACCGCGCGGATCGCGAAGACGACGACGCCGATCACGATCGCGATCTGGAGACCGGTCACCACCGGGGTGATCTCCGACCCCATCCCCCAGGCCGCCCCGGAGTTGTAGAGCAGGGTGAGCTGCAGGATCTCGCCGAGGAAGGGCTGCGGCTCGAGCAGCGGCAGGTTCGCGACCGCCCAGTTCTTGGTCAGCTGGTCGGCGACCAGGAGCACAGCGGCGATCGCGGCCATGATGCCGAGGGCGCCGCCCCGGCTCAGACGGCGACGAGCGCCGGACCCCGTGGGCCCGGCGCTCGTCGGCTCGGAGACGGTGCTGCTCACAGACCGAAGTTCGCCTGCTTGTCCTGCGTCTCGCTGGTGTCGAGATCGCGGAGCTGGTTCTCCAGGTAGTTGCGCAGACGATTGCGGTAGTCCCGCTCGAAGTTGCGCAGACCCTCGATGGTCTTGTCGAGCTCGGCCTTCGTGGTCTCGAGCTCGGCGAGGGTGGTGCGGGACTTCTCCTCGGCCTCGCCGACGATGCGCTTGTGCTCGTCGTTGGCCTCGCTGATCAGACGATCGTGCTCGTCGTTGGCCTCGCTGATCAGACGATCGCGCTCGTCCTCACCGTTCTTGACGTACTCGTCGTGCAGACGGTTCGCCAGGGCGATGATGCCGGCGGCGGACTGGTCGGGGCTCTCGGCCGCGGGAGCGGCATCGGAGACGACCGGCTGCGGGGCGGTGGCGGCGGTCTCGTCGGCGGTGGAGACGGAGGAGTCCTCGGCAGTCGCCGTGGCGGCGGCCGCCTCGTCGTCCTCGCCCTCGTCCGTGACCGGCGCGGTGTCGATGATCGCGTCGGTCTCGCCGGTCGCGGAGGCCTCGGTCGCGGGCACGGCGGCGGCCGCCCCGGACTCGAGCTCGGCGATGCGGTTGTGCGCCTCCTCGAGCTCCTTCTTCAGGCGCTCGTTCTCGGCGATCAGTTCCTTCAGACGAGGTTCGACATCGTTGTCGAGGAAGTTGTCGACCTCGTCCATGTCGTAGCCCTCGGAGAACCGGACGGGGGTGAACCGCTGATTCTGCAGGTCTTCGGGCATCAGAGCCATGGGTCACCTTTTCTTCGTGAATAACGTCAGATGCGCGGTGGGCGCGGTGCCGCCAAGCCTAGCGGATGACGAGGACGATCCAGAACGAGAGCGCCGACGGCGCTCAGGACGAGGAGGACCTCACATCGCCAGTCCGGCCAGGACCCGCAGCAGGATCCAGCCCACGAGGAGCAGGATCATCAGGCTCAGGTCGAGCGAGATGGCGCCCAGGCGCACCGGAGGGATGAGGCGACGCAGCCCCTTCACCGGCGGGTCGGTCAGCGTGAAGACGACCTCGAACAGCACCAGGACCAGGCCGGAGGGCCGGTACTCCCGCGAGTACGACTGGATCCACTCGAGCACCAGGCGCGCGATGAGCAGGATCAGGTACACCAGCACCGCGAGGTACAGCACTCCTGCGACGAGCTGCACGGCCGCTCAGCTCTGGTTGTAGAAGCTGCCCTCGTCGGCCGAGGCGTCCCCGTCGACCTGGACGAACTCCGGAGAGAGCAGGAACACCTTGGAGGTGACGCGCTCGATGGTGCCGCGCAGGCCGAAGACCAGCCCGGCGGAGAAGTCGACCATGCGCTTGGCGTCGCCGTCCTGCATGTCCGAGAGGTTCATGATGACCGGGACGCCGTCGCGGAACGACTCGCCGATCGCCTTGGCATCGTTGTAGGAGCGCGGATGGATGGTGGTGATGCGGTGCATCGACTCCTCCACTGCCGGGGCCATGGCCACCACGTTCGAATGCTGACGGATCGGGGTCACCTGGGCCTCCCGTTCGGAAGCGGGCTCGACGCCCCGCTCGGTGCGGCGGGACGGAGCGGCGGCCTCGTCGTGGCGGAGCCGCTCGTCCTCGTAGTACTCGTCGTCGACCTCGTTGGCGAGGCCGAGTGCGACCATGGCGTTGCGCCAGGTTCCCATCGCAGATCTCCCAGTCTGTTGTTCACGCTGACCTGGGTCCCGGGGAAGCACGGGGAGTGCGCGGGGACCCGTCACACCGAAAGTACCGCAGGCATTTCCCGGACCACGGGAGGCGCCCGGCGTGTCGTGGGCGTGTCGTGGGCATGTCCTGCACCGACGTCGCGGACTGCGGCGATGTGGGTCGGTGCCGCCGCCCGCGCCGTCGCCGACGCCGTGCTCACGCCCGGCGCAGCACTCCGGCGAAGCGGCCGGTGCGGGCGTGGCGACGGTAGGAGTAGAAGCGCTCGTCCTCGAGGGTGCAGGGGTGGTCGGCGTCGATGTCGCCGGGCGGGATCCCGGCCTGCTCGAGCACGGCGACGGCGCCGGCGCGCAGGTCCAGCGACGGGGTTCCCCAGGAGGTCGTGGACCAGGTGCTCGGCAGCCGCCCGGAGGCGTCCTCGCGCATCGCAGCAGGGACCTCGTAGCAGCCTCCGCAGATCGAGGGGCCGATGGACGCGGTGAGGTCGGCGGGGTCCGCGCCGCTGCGCACCATCTCGGCGACCGTGCTCTCCAGCACCCCGCCGAGGAGACCCTGGCGGCCCGCGTGGGCAGCCGCCACGGTGCCGGTGACCGGATCGGACAGCAGCACCGGGAGGCAGTCGGCGACCATGATCACGAGGGCGACGTCCTCGCGGTCGGTGACCATCGCGTCGGCGGTCACCACCGGCACCGGCCCTCGGGGCGGGATCCGGTGGACGTCGGCGGAGTGGACCTGGTCGACGAAGGCGAGCCGCGCCCCCATCTCGGCGGCGAGCAGCGCACGGTTGCGCTCCACCGCGTGCTCCTGGTCGCCGACGTGCCGGGCCAGGTTCAGCCCGGCGTGGTCGCCGGTGCTCACTCC
The DNA here is from genome assembly GCF_052446295.1 of Brachybacterium sp. AOP43-C2-M15. Lineage (NCBI taxonomy): Bacteria > Bacillati > Actinomycetota > Actinomycetes > Micrococcales > Dermabacteraceae > Brachybacterium > Brachybacterium sp. AOP43-C2-M15. The sequence goes on along the minus strand of NZ_JBQSWB010000005.1, from coordinate 257,978 downwards.
CCCGCGACGCCCCGTGAACAGGGCACGGGCCCCGCGAAGCCGCGGGGCCCGTGCCTGGAGGGGAGCTGTCACTTGAGGAAGGACGGCAGATCGAGATCGTCGTCGTCCGCCGGGGGCTCCTCGATGTGGGGCGGGCGGGCGGGCTCGCGCTCCGGGGCGCGAGGAGCCGGCTGCGGGGCGACCTGCTCCTGCTGCTCGTACTGCCCGTCCTCGGAGTCGGCCGCGTCGAGCACCTCGGTCTCGGGCTCGCTCGCGCTCGGTCGCGACGGGGAGAAGGACTGCTGCGGAAGGCCCCAGGCCCCGGCGCCCGCCGCGGCCGCGGGACCGCCGCTCGCGGGACGCTGCTCCTGGGAGGCCGGTCGGGGCGCGGCCGCCCGCGGGGGCTGCGCCTGCTCGGAGCGCTGGGCCGGGGCCTGGCGCTGCTGCGGGGCGGCCTCCTGGCGCTGGGTCGGTCCGCCGCCCTCGAAGCCGGCGGCGATGACGGTCACGCGCACCTCGTCGCCCAGGGCGTCGTCGATGACGGAGCCGAAGATGATGTTCGCATCGGGGTGCGCGGCCTCCTGCACCAGACGGGCCGCCTCGGAGACCTCGTACAGGCCGAGGTCGCTGCCGCCCTGGATGGAGAGCAGCACGCCGTAGGCGCCGTCGATCGAGGCCTCGAGCAGCGGGCTCGAGACGGCGAGCTCGGCGGCCTGCAGCGCACGGTCGTCTCCGCGCGCGGAGCCGATGCCCATCAGGGCGCTGCCGGCGCCCTGCATGACGGACTTGACGTCCGCGAAGTCGAGGTTGATCAGGCCGGGAGTGGTGATCAGGTCGGTGATGCCCTGGACGCCGGAGAGGAGGACCTGGTCCGCGCTCTTGAAGGCATCGAGCATCGAGACCTGCTTGTCCGCGATGGAGAGCAGACGGTCGTTGGGGATCACGATGAGGGTGTCGACCTCGGCCTGCAGACCGGCGATGCCGGACTCGGCCTGGGTGGAGCGACGCCGGCCCTCGAAGGTGAAGGGACGGGTGACTACGCCGATCGTCAGGGCACCGAGGCTGCGCGCGATCTTGGCGACCACGGGAGCGCCGCCGGTGCCGGTGCCGCCGCCCTCGCCGGCCGTCACGAAGACCATGTCGGCCCCGCGCAGGACCTCCTCGATCTCCTCGGCGTGGTCCTCGGCGGCCCTCTTGCCGACCTCGGGATCGGCGCCGGCGCCGAGCCCGCGGGTGATCTCCTTGCCGACGTCGAGCTTGACGTCCGCGTCGGACATCAGCAGCGCCTGGGCGTCGGTGTTGATCGCGATGAACTCGACGCCCTTGAGACCGGACTCGATCATGCGGTTGACGGCGTTGACACCTCCGCCGCCGACGCCGACGACCTTGATGACTGCGAGTGAGATCTGGGTTCCGGCCACGTTTGGGTCCTTGCTCTTGTCGTTCCTCCGTGGAGAGGGGCCTGCGTCGCACCTGGTCGTGGACTTCCGAAACCCTCGACCTCGACTTGAGGTTCGGACTTCGGGGCGCCTCTCCTTGCTCTCGACGCTAAGGACGCGGGGACCTGCACGCAAACGCGACACGCGCGTGTCGCGCCTCCGGACGGAGCAGATCACCGCGCCGGGGCATCCGGTCGCGCGACGGACCGTCCTCGGGCGGGCTCAGCGCGGGATGGGCGGGGCCCGGCGGGCTCAGCGCGTGACGGGCGCGACCGGGGAGGAGACGTCGATGACGGTGCCGGGCGAGTCCAGCAGCGCCTCGACCACCTCGGCCTTGAGCTCCGCATCGTGCGCGTCGCCCCAGACGACGGTCTTGCTGCCGCCGTCCTCGAGAGCGAGCACCACGGTGACGTCGCTCGCGCTGGAGGCGGTGACCTCCTGCACCGCGCCCCGCAGGGGCTCGGGCATCCCTGCGAGCACCCGGCTCATCGCGATCGCGGCCCCGTCGGGGTCCGCGGCAGCGGGGTCGACGGTGAGGGGGACCAGCTCCGCCCCCTCCCCCGCGGCGCCGGGCAGCTCCTCGCCCTCGGCGTCGACCACGGCGGTGCTGCCGTCGGTGCGGGTGAGCAGACCGACCGGTTCGGACTCCGTCACGGTGACCCGCACGCCGTCCGGCCAGTCGCGCTCGACCTCGACCGCCGCGATCCCGGGCACCTCGGCGACGCCTGCGGAGATCGCACCCTCGGGCAGCAGCAGGATGCTGCGACCCAGGTGCGGGTCGACGGCCGCGCGGACGTCCTCCTCCTGGACGTACCCGGTGCCCTCCACGGCGACCTGCTCGACCTGCAGGGCAGGCAGGAAGATCGCGGTGACCAGCGCCGCGACGAGCACCAGCACCGTGGCGGCGGCGCCGGCGAGGATCGCGCGCCGACGCCGGCGCCAGGGTCGGCCGACCACCATCTCGCGGAAGCGCCCGGCGGCCTGGACCACACGGCCGCCGCCGGTCCCCTCGGCGTCGTCGGTCGAGGGCGACGGGTCCGCGGTGGGACGGGGGCGGCCGACGGCGCGCGAGCTCCGGCGCGGATCCGGGGAGGGCGCGGAGGCGGATCCGGCGGACGCCGACGCCGAGGCGGACGGGGCCGAGCGCGCCGACGGGGCGGACGGTGCCGACCGGGCCGACGAGGCAGACCGGGCTGACGGGGCCGACCGTGCCGATGGGGCCGATCGCGCGGGGCTCGCCGAGGGGGCGAGGCCGCGGCGCGAGTCGCGGGCGGTGCCCCGCTGATCGCTCGTGCGCGGCTCGGCGCTCGCCTGACCGGCGTGCTCCTGACCGGGGTGCTCCTGAGCGATGTGCTGCGGAGACGCGGCATCGGCCGTCTCCGACGGGCTCAGGGGGCGCGCGGGCGCGGCGGGAGCGGACGGCCGTCCGCCCGTCCGCGGCCGGGGAGCGCTGGGACGGCGAGGCATCAGGCGCAGCCTCGGAGGGCTTCGAGGCGGGTCATCACACCGGGGGTGAGGTCGACGACGTCCCCCGCGCCGAGCATGAGCAGGAGGTCACCGGGACGGGCGACCTCGGCGACGGCCGCGGCCGAGGACGCCTCGTCCTCGAGGGGCGTGACCGTCCCGGCCGCGAGGTCCGTGATGGTGCGCGCGTCCACCGTGGGGTCGGGGTCCTCGCGGGCGGCGTAGACGGGCAGCACCCAGGCCCGGTCCGCGGCGGAGAGGGCGGCGGCGAAGTCGACCGCGAAATCGCGGGTGCGGGAGAACAGGTGCGGCTGGAAGAGAACCAGCACGCGTCCCGGATCCGGCTGCGCGGCGACGATGCCGCGGGCTGCGGCGATGGTCGCGGCGACCTCGCGGGGATGGTGGGCGTAGTCGTCCACCACGGTCACTCCCCCGGCGACGCCGGCGACGTCGAAGCGGCGCGAGGCCCCGGTGAAGACGGACAGCCCGGCGGCGAGGTCCCGAGGGGCCGCCGCGGGCACGGCGGCCGCGGTCGCGGCGAGCGCGCCCAGGGCATTGAGCACGTTGTGGTGGCCGGTCACGGACAGCTCGACGGTGAGCGGCCCCTGCGGGGTGTCCACCTCGATCTCGGCGCCGCGGGTGCCGCTGCGCTCCTCGCGCAGCGACCACTGGGCGTCCTCGTCGGTGCCGTAGCGGATCACGGCGGTGCCGCGATCGGCGGCCCGGTCGCCGAGGGCGCGGGCACCGGGGTCGTCGGCGCACACCACGAGGGTCCCGCCCTCGGGGATGTGTCCGGTGAGGGCGTCGAAGGCGGCGATGAGCGTGGACTCGTCGCCGTGGAAGTCGAGATGGTCGGGCTCGAGATTGGTGACCACGAGCGCGCGGGGGGCGAAGGCGAGGAAGGAGCCGTCGGACTCGTCGGCCTCGACCACCGCGAGCCCCGGCGCCGCTCCCGCGGAACCGGGAGTCCGCGAGGTCCCGGTCGCCGGCTCCGCGACCGGGGGCACCGCGGCCAGCCCGGCGTTGCGTCCCAGGTCGGGGACCGCGGCGCCGAGGGCCCAGGCCGGGTCGAGTCCCGCGCCGCGGAGCGCCGTGACCGCCATCCCGGTGGTGGTGGTCTTGCCGTGGGTGCCCGCGACGGCCACCAGCTCGCGGTCCGCGAGCAGCCCGGCCAGGGCCGCGGCGCGATGGATGACGGGGATCCCGCGCTCGCGAGCCGCGCGCACCTCGGGGTTGTCCGCGCGGACCGCCGTGGAGACGATCACCAGGTCGAGGTCCTCCGCGAGGAGGGCGGCGTCGAAGCCGATGCCGATGCGGGCCCCGGACTCGCGCAGCGGGGCGATGAACTGACCGTCCTGCGAGTCCGAACCGCTCACGGCGAGGCCGGCCTCGAGCGCGAGGCGGGCCACGGCGCTCATCCCCGCCCCGCCGATCCGCACCACGTGCACCGAGCGGACCACCGCGTCCCGGGGCCAGTCGGGCCTGGTGACGACCTCGCCGGCGCGCAGGATCGTGCGCACCGTCACCGGCGGGGCGGGAGCGTTCTGGGGGGCCGAAGTCATGAGGTCACCGTAGTCCGCCGGGACGGATCACCGGGTCAGGCTCGGCGTGCGACGCCGGTCACGACGTCCGCCATCACCTCGGCGGCGTCGCTGATGCCGAAGGCGCGCGAGGCGTCGGCCATCGCCCGCAGCCGCTCCTCGTCCTGGAGCAGCGGCAGCACCTCCTCGCGCAGCCGGCCGGCGTCGAGCTCCGCGTCGGGGACCATCAGCGCGCCGCCCGCGGCGACGACCTCCTGACCGTTCAGCGCCTGCTCGCCGTTGCCGATCGGCAGCGGCACCAGCACGGCGGGCAGTCCCACGGCGGTGAGCTCGCAGACGGTCCCGGCACCGGAACGGGTCAGGGCCAGATCGGCGGCCGCGTAGGCGTCCTCCATCGCGGTGACGTACTCCACCACCCGGTACCCCTCGCGCTCCCGGATCCCCTCGGCCTTGCCGCGCCCGGTGACATGGAGGATCTGGGCACCGGCGGCGACGATGCTCTCGGCGGCCTCCGCGACCGCGGCATTGAGCCGCTGGGCGCCCAGGGACCCGCCCGTGGCCAGGAGCACCGGGCGTGAAGGGTCCAGTCCGTGGCGGCGCACGGCCTCCTCCCGGCGGACGGCGCGGTCCAGGTGCGCCACCGCCTCGCGCATGGGCATCCCGATGCGGCGCGCACCGGGCAGGGTGGAGCCGTCGAAGGCGGTGAGCACGGCGGCGGCGCGGCGGGCGCCGAGACGGTTGGCCAGGCCCGGCCGGCGGTTCGCCTCATGGACCACCAGAGGGCGGCGCAGCGAGGCGGCGGCGAGGTACGCGGGAGGGCAGACGTAGCCGCCGAACCCGGCGACGACGTCGATCTCGCGCTCGCGCAGGACGGAGCGGACCTGGCGCAGGGTGGCGCCGAAGCGGCCCGGGAAGCGCAGCGCCGTGAGGTCCGGGCGGCGCGGGAAGGGCACCTTGTCGATGGTGAGCAGCTCGTACCCGGCGGCGGGCACGAGATCCGCCTCGAGACCCGCCTGCGTCCCGAGCACGAGGACCTCCGCCTCGGGGCTGCGGCGGGAGATCTGAGCGGCGGTGGCCAGCAGCGGCGAGACGTGCCCGGCGCTGCCGCCCCCGGCCAGGAGGATGCGCGGTGCGGTGGTGGACATCAGGACCTTCGGGAGGAGGGGGCGGAGCCGCGGCCGGAGCGCCGCGTGCGGGAGGAGGACGAGGCCGAGCGCTTCGGGGTCGAGCGCTTCGAGGTCGGGCCCTTCGAGGTCGGGCCCTTCGAGGTCGGGCTCTTCGCCTTCGCGGCACCTGACCGCGTCGCGCCGCGGCCGCTCGCCGCGGGGGCGGCCGTCTTCTCGCGCCGGGCGGGCAGCACGCTGATCGAGCGGCGCACCGAGGTCACGCGGGCTCCGATCGCCTCGGCGGCGCCGGGCTCGCGGCGGGCGAAGGAGATCAGCACCCCGAGCGCCGCCATCGAGGCGAGCAGGGCGGACCCGCCCGAGGAGATGAACGGCAGCGGGACGCCGATGACCGGCAGCAGCCCGGTGACCACCATCATGTTCACGAAGGCCTGGCCCAGCAGCCAGGCGCTGATCCCTGCGACGGTGATCTGCATGAAGTGGTCGTCGAGGCGGGTGATCATGCGGAACATGAGCAGAGCGAGAACGGTGAACAGCAGCAGCACGCCGAGCGTGCCGATCAGTCCCAGCTCCTCGCCGATGATCGCGAAGATGTAGTCGTCCTCCGCGGCGGGAAGGCGGCCCCACTTCTGACGGGACTGGCCCAGACCCACACCCCACCAGCCGCCCTCGGCGAGGCCCATCAGTCCCTGGTCCGACTGGTAGCAGGAGTCGCCCTCGCAGATCCCGTGGAGCCAGTTGGTGATGCGCGCCATGCGGTTGGCGCTGGTGACGGTGAGGACGGCGATCCCGACCAGTCCGACGGCGCCGGCGGCGAGGAACCAGCGCCGCGGGATGCCGGCCACCCACACCGCACCGGCGACGAGCATCGCCATGATGAGCATCGTGCCGAGGTCGCGGCCGAGCATGACGAGACCGAGCGCCAGCACCACGCCGGGGACCATCGGCACGAGGAGGTGGAAGGGACGGTGCAGCAGCGGGCGCTTCGTGGCCAGGAGCGCTCCCAACCAGACCGCGAGCGCGAGCTTCAGGAACTCGGAGGGCTGGAGGGTCTGGCCGCCGATGCGGATCCAGTTCTGGTTGCCGTCGACCGCCCACCCCAGTCCGGGCACGAAGACCAGGCACTGCAGCGCGAGTCCGAGCCCGAGCAGGGGCCAGGCGGCCCGCCGGTAGAACCCGGGGCGGAGCAGCGCGGCGGCCACCAGGGCCACCAGGCCCATCCCCGCGAAGGTGCCCTGCCGGATCAGGCCGGCGAACCCCGAGGCGCCGCGGGAGATGTTCCCCACCGAGCTCGAGGACAGCACCATGACCAGGCCCACGCCGATCATCAGGGTGCCGATGACGATGAGTCCGTAGAAGTCGAGCGCCGGGGACTTCAGCCAGCCGCCCACGCCCTCGCGGACCCGGCCGCCGATGTTGCCCAGCGGCTGGTCCTCATCGGGTCGCACGACGCCTGCGGACCGCCGGGCGTCCGCACGGGACCCCCGCCGGGTGTCCTCGATCGTCATGCGCGCTCTCCTGGCAGTCGGGTCACGGCCGCCGCGAACAGATCCCCCCGTTCCGCGTAGTCACGGAACTGGTCGATGGAGGCGGCCGCGGGAGCCAGCAGCACGACGTCCCCCGCCGAGGCGAGGGAGCGGGCGGCACGGACCGCGTCCTCCATCAGCCGGGTGCGTCCGGCGACGTCGTCAGTGTCGCCCGGATCGATGCGGCGGACGGGGACCTCGGGCGCGTGTCGCGTCAGCGCCTCGGTGAACGGGGCGGCATCGCGGCCCAGGAGCACCACGCCGACCAGCCGTTCGCGGGCCACGGAGATCAGCGGGTCGAGGTCCGCGCCCTTGGTGTCGCCGCCGGCGATCCAGACCACGCGCTCGGCGGCGCACAGGGACGCGGCCGCGGCGGCAGGGTTGGTGGCCTTGGTGTCGTCGACGAAGCCGATGCCGTCGACGGTCGCGAGATGCTGGGCACGATGGCTGCCCATCCGGTAGGCACGCAGTCCGTCGCGCACCGCCCGGGGCTCGACCCCGTGAGCGCGCGCGAGCGCGGCGGCGGCCAGGGCGTCGATCAGGACGTGGGGGCCGGCGCCCTGCGGGCCCAGGTGGGCGAGGTCCGAGAGGGTCGCGAGCTCTGCGGCCGCGGTGCGCCGCTCGTCGAGGAAGGCACGGTCCACGAGCAGGTCGTCGATCAGCCCGAGCTCGGAGAGACCGGGGGTCCCCAGGCCGATGCCGACGGCCCGGGCACCCTCGACCACGTCGGCCTCCTCGACCAGGGCGAGGGTCGCGGGATCGGCCACGTTGTAGACGCACGCGGTGCGCACGCCCTGGTAGATGCGCCCCTTGGCGCGGGCGTACGCCTCGGTGCCGCCATGCCAGTCCAGGTGGTCGGCGCTGACGTTCAGGACCGCCGCCGCCTCGCAGTCCAGGTGCTGGGTCCAGTGGAGCTGGAAGCTGGAGAGCTCGATCGCGAGCACGTCGAAGCCCTCGGGGTCCAGGGCCGCCTCGATCACCGGCAGGCCCACATTCCCGCAGGCGACGGCGCGCAGGCCCGCATGCTGCAGGATCGACTCGAGCATGGTGACCGTGGTGGTCTTCCCGTTGGTGCCGGTGATGCCGAGCCAGGCGGGGCCGTCGGCGGCCTGCATCCGGCGCGCGAGCTCGATCTCGCTCCACACCGGGATCCCGGCCGCGGCCGCGGCCGCCAGCAGCGGCTGGTCGGGGCGCCAGCCCGGGGAGGTGACCACGAGGTCGACCTCGCGGTCCGAGGGCAGGGAGCGGGTGTGCTCCGCGCCGAGGCGGACCTCGACCCCGAGCACCTCGAGGACCCGGGCGCGCTCGAGCAGCTCGGGGGTCTCGGAGCCGTCGACCACGAGGACCCGGGCGCCGCGCTGCATGGTCTGGTCCGCGACCGCGTAGCCCGAGATGCCGAAGCCGGCCACCAGGATCCGCAGCCCGCTCACGTCGAGACCGGGCCAGGAGCGCTCCTCGACACCCGGCCGCTGCTCGACACCCGAGTGCTGTTCGAGGCCGGAGTCCTGCTCGTCACCGGCGCGGCGATCGTCCCCCGCCCGGCGCCCGCCGCCGGCGCGGCGCGCGATCGGGTCCTGCGGGGCGGTCATGAGGTGAGCCTCGGCAGGGCGTCGAGGTAGAAGGCGCCGAGGCCGACGCCCGCGAGGATGCCGGCGACGATCCAGAAGCGGACCACGATCGTGACCTCGTTCCACCCCTTGAGCTCGAAGTGGTGCTGGAGCGGCGCCATCCGGAACACCCGCTTGCCGGTGAGCTTGAAGCTCGTGACCTGGATGATGACGGACAGCGAGATGATCACGAACAGGCCGCCGATGATCGCGCCGAGGATCTCGGTGCGGGAGACGATGGTCAGCCCCGCGATCGCGCCGCCGAGGGCGAGCGAGCCGGTGTCACCCATGAAGATCTTGGCCGGCGAGGTGTTCCACCACAGGAATCCGACGCAGGCGCCGATGATCGCCGCGCACAGCACGGCCGTGTCCAGGGGGTCTCGGGCGTCGTAGCAGTGCACCACTCCCCCGGCGCCGAGGTCGACATTGCACACCTGCCGCCACTGCCAGAAGCTGATGATGAGGTACGCGGCGGTGAAGATGATGGTCGCGCCGCTGGCCAGGCCGTCGAGGCCGTCGGTCAGGTTCACGCCGTTGGACCACGCGGCGACCAGGAAGTTCGCCCAGATCGCGAACAGCAGGAAGCCGACGACGGTGCCCAGGAAGGCCAGGTCCAGCCAGGGGATGTCGCGCACGAAGGAGATGTGCGTCGAGGCCGGGCTGTTGCCGTTCTCGTCGGGGAACAGCAGGGCCATGACCGCGAAGGCTGTCGCGACCACGAACTGGCCGACGAGCTTGTACCGGGGGCGCAGGCCGGTGCTGTCCTGCTGGGAGATCTTGAGGTAGTCGTCGAGGAATCCGACCACGCCGAGGCCGACGGTCAGGAACAGCACCAGCAGCACCGACACGCTGGGCGAGCTCCACAGCACCAGGTGGGTGAGGAAGTAGGCCACCAGCACCGCGAGGATGATCGCGACGCCGCCCATGGTCGGGGTGCCGCGCTTGGTGGCATGCGTGGTCGGGCCGTCGTCGCGGACGAACTGTCCGTAGCCGCGGCGCTCGAGGACCTTGATGAACAGGGGGGTGCCCAGGATCGAGAGCGCGAGCGCGAGCGCGCCCGAGATGATGATCGCGATCATTCCTGGTCCCCCGTCCCGCTCATCCCGTCGTGGCCGCCGCGCTGGTCGAGGTGCTCGACGAGAGGGCCGGCGATGCGCCGCAGGCCCGCGTCACGGGACGACTTCAGCAGCACCGCGTCTCCGGGCCGCACCGTACGTTGTAGCACAGCGATCGCCTCCTCCACGGTGTCGAGGTACTCGGACTCCCCGCCGAAGCTGCCCTCGAGGCTCGCCCCGTGGTGGATCGGGGCGGCCCCGTCGCCGACCACGTAGAGCTGTCCGATGTTCAGGCGCACCGCGAGTCGGCCCAGCTCGTCGTGCAGGCGGGTGCTGTCGGCCCCCAGCTCGAGCATCTCGCCGAGCACCGCGATGGTGCGGTGGGTGCGGCCGAGGTGCGCGAGAGTCTTCAGCGCCTGGCGCATGGAATCGGGGTTCGCGTTGTAGGCGTCGTCGATGATCAGCGCCCCGCCGGCCGGCAGCGCCTGCATCCGCTGGGCGGAGGCGAGGGTGGCGCCCTCGAGGGCGCCCGTCGCCGTGGCGGGGTCCGCACCGGCGCACACGGCGGCGGTCAGGGCCGCCAGCACGTTCGCGGCCTGGTGCTCGCCGAGCAGATCGGGGCGGACCGGGAAGCTGCCGGGGGCGACGGCGTCGCCGTGCAGGGTGGTCAGCCCCTCGGGGACCACCAGATCGAAGCTCACCCGTGCCCGGTCGTCCAGGGCGAGGTCGGCACCGCGGACGTCGCCGACGGTGAAGCCCCAGCTGACCACCGGCGCGGTGGAGCGGGACGCCATCGCGAGGACCAGACGGTCCTCGGCGTTCAGGATCGCCCGACCGTTCGGGCCGAGGGCCTCGACCAGCTCGCCCTTGGCCCGGGCGGTCGCCTCGATCCCGCCGAACTCGCCCAGGTGGGCGGAGCCCACGTTGAGCACGAGCGCGATGTCGGGCCGGGCGATCGCGGTGAGCTGGGCGATGTGCCCGATGCCGCGCGCCCCCATCTCCAGGACGAGGAAGCGGGTGCCGGCGTCGAGTCGCAGCACGGTCAGCGGCAGGCCCAGCTCGTTGTTCAGGCTCCCGGCCGGGGCGATGGTGGGGCCCTGGGCGGACAGGACCGTGCCCAGCAGATCCTTGGTGCCGGTCTTCCCGGCGCTGCCGGTGACCGCGAGGACCACCAGCTCAGGGTTCTCCTCGCGTGCCCGCTCGAGCTGGGCGGCCGCGAGCTGCGACAGCGCCTCGCGCACGTCGCCGACCCGCACCGCGGGGACGCCACGATCCTCGCTGACCAGAGCGAGGGCGGCGCCGGAGTGTCGAGCCGCGTCGAGGAAGTCGTGGCCGTCGACGTTCTCGCCGAGGAAGGCGGCGAACAGGTCGCCGCCGGAGACCTCGCGGGAGTCGATGCGTGCGGTGCCGGTGACGAGCTCGTCCCCGGTCGCGCCTCCCACGAGCGCACCGCCGGTGAGGGCGGCGATCTCGCGTGCCGTGGTGTGGAGCATGCTCAGCGTCCTTCGTGCCGGGTCTCGGCGTTGTCGGCGGTGTCGGCGCCTCCGCGCGCCGTGCGTGGATCCCGCAGCGCATCCCGGAGCCGGAGGCGGTCATCGAACGGCTGGACGATACCGCCGATCTGCTGTCCGGTCTCGGCCCCTTTGCCCGCCACGAGGATGGTGTCGGACACGTCCGCCAGGTGGACGGCGAGCGCGATCGCCTCCCCGCGCCCGTCCACCTCGTGGACCTGCGCGTTCGCGTCCGCGGGCACACCGTCGAGGACGGCGCGGCGGATGGCGGCCGGGTTCTCGGTGCGGGGGTTGTCGTCCGTGACGATCACCACGTCCGCGAGGCGCGCGGCGACCTCGCCCATGTGCGGGCGCTTGCCGCGGTCGCGGTCGCCTCCGGCCCCCATGACCACCAGGAGCCGACGGGTCCGCGGCACGGCGCGCAGTGTGGTGAGCGCCTGTTCGAGGGCATCGGGGGTGTGGGAGTAGTCGACCACGCCGAGGATCGGCTCCTCGGCGACGGGCTCCATCCGACCGGGGACGGTCCCCGCCTCGCCGAGAGTGCGGGTGAGCTCGGGGCCGCGACGGCCGATCGCGGCCAGCAGCAGCTCGGAGGCGAGGGTGTTGGCGACGTAGTGGCGACCCGGCAGGGCCGCATGCAGGGTGCGCTCCCCCTCGGGTCCGTCGACGACGAAGGCGGTGCCGTAGCCCTCCGGGCGGAGATCGCGCGCGCGATGGTCCGCCTCGACGTCCTCGCGGGTGGTGTACGTGGTCACCGGGATCTCCGCCTCCCGGGCCAGGCGCCGCCCCCACGGGTCGTCCACGCAGATCACCCCGACCCGCGCGTGCGCGGGTGTGAACAGGGTGCGCTTCGCCTCGTAATAGGCCTCCATGGTGCCGTGGAAGTCGAGGTGGTCCTGGCTGAGGTTGGTGAAGCAGGCGACGTCGTAGACGACCTCGTCCGCCCGGTGCAGCACCAGCGCGTGGCTGGAGACCTCCATCGAGACCACCTCGACGGCGTCCTCGGCCATGCGGGCCAGCAGCCCGTGCAGCTCCGGCGCCTCGGGGGTGGTGCGGACGGTGGCGATCGCGTGGTCCTCCCCCGTCGCGTCCCGGTAGCTGGTGCCCGAGGTGCCGATCGCGCCCGCGGGCACGCCGAGGGCGTGCAGCGTGCGGGTGATGGCGGTGGTGATCGAGGTCTTGCCGTTGGTCCCGGTCACGCCGATCGTGGCGAGCTTCGCGGCGGGGCGGCCCTGGACCAGGGCGGCGGCCGTCGCCGTGGCCGCGCGGGCATCGGGGACGACCAGGACGGGGAGCCCTGCGGCCTCGCACCGCTCCCGCCCCGCGGGATCGGTGAGCGCCATCGCGGCCCCGAGGCCCGCGGCCTGTGCGGCGAACTCGGCGCCGTGGGCATTCGCCCCGGGCAGCGCGCACCAGAGGTCCCCGGGCTCCACGGAGCGGGAGTCGAGGGTGACGCCGTGCAGCACCGCGTCGGTCCCGGGGTCCTCGGCCCCGAGGGCGCGGGCGAGGGCGACCGCGCCCGCGCCGAGGGGGCGACGCGGGCGGGCCGGTTCGGGGACGGGCTCGAGAAGCTCGCTCATGAGGACGCGCTCACCATTCGTTCTCGAGCTCGCGGGGCGCCGCGCCGGTGGGCGGGATCCCCTGGTTCTGCAGGGTGAAGGTGGTCAGCTCGGAGAAGGCGGGGGCGGCCGCCCGGGCTCCGGAGATGAAGGTGTTCAGGCCGAAGACGAACACGCCGATGACGATCTCCGGATCGTCCGCGGGTGCGAAGCCGATGAAGGAGGCGGTGTAGGTGCCGTCGGCGACCTGGGCGGTGCCGGTCTTGCCCGCGACCGCGTAGCCGGTGACGCTCGCGGCGGAGTTCCCGTCCTCGACCGAGTTGTCCATCAGCGCCAGCATCGTCTCGGCGGTGCCGCTGGAGATCACGCGGGTGCTCTCGGGCTCGCCGAGGGGGCGCACCGAGCCGTCGTCCTGACGCACGCCCTTGATCAGGGAGGGCTCGACCCGCACGCCGTCGTTGGCGAAGGTGCCGACGGCGGAGACCATCTGGAGGGCGTTGACGCTGTAGCCCTGCCCGAAGGACGTGGTGAACCGGGTGCGTCCGGTCCAGTCCTCGGCAGGGTGCACGATCCCGGCGGATTCGCCGGGCAGCTCCACGCCGGTCCTCTCCCCCAGCCCGAAGGCCTTGAGGTAGTCGTAGCGGACCTGGGGGGTGAGGGTCTCGGAGATCTGCACGGTGCCGACGTTGGAGCTGTTCTTCAGCACCCCGGCGAGGGTGAGCTGCTGGTCGGGATGGACGTGCGAGTCCTTGATGCGCTCCCCGTCGAACCACATCTCGTGGGGGACCTCGTACTCCGTCTCGGGGGTGACGGTGCCCTCCTCGAGGGCGGCGGCCACCGTGAACAGCTTGCCGGTCGAGCCGGGCTCGAACACGTTGGAGATGGAGCGGTTGCCGCGGTCCTGCTCCTCGGCGGCGCCGGGGTCGTTGGGGTCGTAGCTGGGGTACTCGGCGAGGGCGAGGACCTCCCCGCTCTTCGCGTTGAAGGCGACGGCGCTGCCGCCGGTGGCACCGTGCTGCTCGACGGCGCCGGCCACGATCTGCTGGGCCTTCCACTGCAGGTCGCGGTCGATCGTGAGCACGATGTCGCTGCCGTCGACCGCGGGGGTGGTCTCCTGCTTCCCGGTGGGGATGATCTGCCCCTGGGCGCCGCGCTCGTAGCTGGTCCTGCCGTCGGTGCCGCGCAGCTCCTCGTCGAAGGAGAGCTCGGTGCCGGCCAGGGCGTTGCCGTCGGAGCTGACGAAGCCGAGGATGTTCCCGCCGACGGAGCCGGCCGGGTAGATGCGATCGGCCACGCGGTCCGCGCCGATGCCGGGGATCCGCAGGGCGATCACGGCGTCGCGCACCTCGGGCTCGACGTTCTTGCGCAGGTAGGCGAAGCCGGCATCGCCGGTGAGCGCCTCCTCCGTCTTGGCGGCCGACCATCCCAGGACCGGGGCGAGCTCCGCCGCGGCGGCCTCGACCCCGGTGGACTCGGCGGTCGTCGAGCCCTGTCGGTACTCGTCGACCTGGGTCTGGTTGACCCAGAGGTCGTAGCGCTCGACGGAACTGGCCAGGACCGTGCCCTCACGGTCGGTGATCTCGCCGCGGAGGGCGGGGATCGTGCGGGAGACGGTGCGCTGGGCGATCGCCTCCTCGGCGCGGGCGCTCGCGTCCAGCCCCTGCACCCACACCAGACGCCCGGAGATCGTGAGCACGGCGATCAGGATCAGGCAGATGAGCAGGCGGTGCCGGGTGGAGGGATCCCCGAGGCGGGCCTGCGGGATGCGCGAGTGCAGCGTCCCGCCGTCGCCGGCGCGACCGGACCCCGTCGCGGAGCGGGGACGGCGGGTCCCACCCGCGGAGCGGGCGGTGGTCTTCCTGCCGTTCCTGCGCGGTGACGTCATCCTCAGGCCCCTTCGTTGCCCATGCCGTGGTACGCCGTGGGCTGGTCGTAGATCTGAGCCGGCGGCACGGCGACCTCTGCGGGCACCTCCGCGAGCTCCGGATTGGCCTCAGTCTGCGCCGTCGGTGACGTCTCGCCGATGATCTCGCCCGTGTCGAGGTCGATGTATGCCGGATCCGACACCGGGACCATGCCGATCTCGCGCGCCTGGCGCTCGAGCTCCTGCGGCGTGCCGAGTCGCTCATTGGTCTCGACCAGCGCCTGGCGCTCCTCGGTCAGCCGCTGGGACTGCCCCTGCAGGCGGGTGATCTCGTAGCTCGTGTCGGACATCTGGATGTTCAGGTAGAGCAGCGCGGCGAGGGTCGCGGCGACGATGAGGGTGCACAGCAGCGTGAACGGCATCGAGCTGCCGCCGGCCTTCGGCGCGGCGACGACGGTGAGCCGGGGGCGCGAGGAGGTGTGCTTCGATGCCCCGCGAACAGGACGGATCGCGGGCGCATGAACGGCTGACGTGCTGGCCATCTCAGTGTGCTCTCTCAGCGGGTCGGGTACGGGTCAGTGCGCGCAGCCGGACGGAGGCCGCGCGCGAGTTGGTGCCGCGCTCGGTGTCGTCGGCCTGGAGGGCGCCGCGCACGAGCGGGGTGAACGAGGGCTTGTGCTCCTCCAGCTCGACCGGGAGGCCGGGCGGGGCGGAGGAGCGGGTGCGCCGCGTGAAGGCCGTCTTGACCAGTCGGTCCTCACCGGAGTGGTAGGACTCCACGACGATGCGTCCGTCGACCAGGAGGCTGTCCAGCGCCGACTCGATCGCCGAGGCGAGGATCTCGAGCTCCTCGTTGACGGCGATGCGCAGCGCCTGGAAGGTGCGCTTGGCGGGGTGGCCGCCGCTCGCCTTGGACGCGGCGGGGATCGCCCGGTCCAGCAGCTCGACCAGCTCCCCGCTGCGGGTCAGCGGCGCCCCCTGTCGGTGCTCGACGATGCGGCGGGCGATCCGCTTGGCGAAGCGCTCGTCGCCGAGGTCGCGCAGGATCCGCGCGATCTCCGCCTCCGGCAGGTCGCGCAGCAGGTCCGCCGCGGTGGGCCCGTCCGAGGCCGTGTCCATCCGCATGTCCAGCGGGGCGTCGACCGAGTAGGAGAACCCGCGATCCGCGGTGTCGATCTGGAAGCTCGAGAGCCCCAGGTCCATCATCACCGCATGGGCGCCGGGCAGACCCAGGTCCTCGAGCACCTCGGGGATCCTGTCGTAGGTGGAGTGGACCAGGGTGGCCCGCTCCCCCACGCCGGCGCGGTCCAGTCGCTGCCGAGCGAGGGCGAGGGCCTCGGGGTCGCGATCGATGCCGACCAGTCGCGCCCGGGGAGCCGCCTCGAGGACGGCGGCCGCGTGACCGCCCATGCCGAGAGTGGCGTCGACGTAGATCGACCCCGGCTCCTGCAGGGCGGGGAGCAGCAGCTGGACGGAGGTGTCGAGGAGGACGGGGACGTGCCGGTCCTCGGCAGGTCTCTGGTCGTGGTCCTGGTCCATGTCACCCCTCCCCTGGGCTCGTGCTGTGGTGCTGTGTGTGCGGCGGTCCGGGCCCTGCGGCCCTGCCCGACTCCGCGGTTCCTCCGCGGTGCCGTCCTGCCAGATTCCCCGTCGTTCCCGACCCGCCACCGGGGAAGTTGCGTCGGGGCGGGAACGACGAGAGGTCTCACAGGACGGATGTCCTTCGAGTCGAGCTCAGAACAGGCCCGGGATCACCTCCTCGGAGGTCTCCGCGAAGCCCTCCTCCTTCTGCTCGAGGTAGGCCTCCCAGGCCGGGAGCGACCAGACCTCGAGGCGGTCGAGCGCGCCGATGACGGCGCATTCCCGATCCAGGCCCGCATAGGTGCGCAGGTGGTTCGAGATGGTGATGCGGCCCTGCTTGTCGGGGATCACGTCCTCGGCGCCGGACATCAGCACGCGGAGGTAGTCGCGGGTGCGCCGATCGGTGGTGGGCGCCCGGCGGGCCTCCTCGAGCTTCTCGCGGAACTCCATGAGCGGGTACACGGCGATGCAGTGCTCCTGTCCACGAGTCATGACCAGCCCCGAGGCGAGCTCGTCCCGGAACTTCGCCGGGAAGATCAGGCGGCCCTTCTCGTCGAGCTTGGGCGTGTAGGTGCCGAGGAACATCCACGCCCTCCTTCACCTGCCGCGACTCGCGATCCGGACTCCATCTCCTCCCAACACGCTCCACTTTACCCCACTACTCCCCACTTCGAGGCTCAGATTCCCCGAGAAGCTCCAGATTCGCTCGAAAAGCGCAGGTCAGAGTGGTGGAGGAAGGTGGGGGGAAATTCTGGTCACGCGCGCCGTGCACGCCCTCACGCCGCCGGCTCCGCGCCGCTCGTTCCCGGCGCTCCCCGGGTCACGGCAGCGGAAGCGCAGGCCAACGGGCCGCGACTCCCCCGGCGCGAGCGCGGGGAGGGCGGTGGAGGGCGGCCGAGCACGGGCGGGGAGCGGAAGGGAGGATCCCCGGGGAGCGTCGTGGAGGACCCTCGGCGAGCGTCGCGGAGGACCCTCAGCGAGCGTCGCGGGGAGAGTCGGGGAGCGTCGGGGAGAGTGCCGGGGAGCGATGCGCAGGACCCCGGGGAGGACGGCGGAGGAACCTTCCCGGCGCTCCGGACATGACGACGCCCCGGCTCCGAGGAGCCGGGGCGTGGAAGGTCGTCAGTGCGGTCGGGCCGCGGGGCGGCGGTCCAGGGTCAGAGGCGCGGGTCGTCCCCGGCGCGCTTCTCCCAGCGCTCCTCCATCTTGCGCATGAAGCTGCCGCTGCCGTCGTCACCGCGGGGCGCGCTCGGTCCCGAGCCTCCGCCACGGCCGCCGTCGTCGGTGGAGTCGGTGTCCTCGGAGGTCCCCCCGGGGGCGGTGATCGCGTAGACCGCACCGGCGAGCATGCCGATGAAGGCGATCACGCCGAGCCAGACGGCGGGAAGGCTCACGGCGAGGACCAGCACGCCGAGGCCCACGACCACGGCACCGAGCCCGATGAGGATGCGGCGCCCGTTGCGGCGCGGTGTCGTCTTGGGTGCGAATGCCCGTGCGAGGCGCGGATCGTCAGCGAAGAGCTGACGCTCCATCTCGTCGAGCATCTTCTGCTCGTGCTCAGACAGCGGCATGGTCCCGCTCCTTGTCCCCGTCCTCTCGCGCCGGTCGGCGCCACGTGCGCCGAGCGGGGATCCGTGAACCCCGTCGGCGGTTCATCCAGTTTAGAGCGTCATCACGGTTTATGGGAACCGTCCGGTCACCTCGTCGTCCCCGGTTCCTCCGCGGGGCCCCGGAACGCATCGCCGTCGAGGCGGCGGGAGCCGTCATCCGCAGGCGTGCGGGCCGTACGACCGGCCTCGTCGGCCGACGCCTCCAGGGTCGAACCGCGGCCGAGGCTGCGACTGCCGAACCGATCGACCGCACGGTCCATCGCGGCCTCCAGGTCGTGCCAGCCGGCCGGTCGGGCGCTCAGCTCGGACTGCACGGGAGACCCCGCCGAGGGCTCCAGATGGGTCGCCCGCACACCGGCCAGG
This sequence comes from Brachybacterium sp. AOP43-C2-M15, assembly GCF_052446295.1. NCBI lineage: Bacteria > Bacillati > Actinomycetota > Actinomycetes > Micrococcales > Dermabacteraceae > Brachybacterium > Brachybacterium sp. AOP43-C2-M15. Next base: position 239,755 of record NZ_JBQSWB010000005.1, on the reverse strand, counting down.
CGGACCCGGCGCATCGTGCCGCGCTCGCGCTCCCAGAGCGAGACCACGTGCTCGCGCAGCCGCTCACCGCTCGCGGTGGGGTGGTCGAAGGTCGAGGAGCGGGTGATCGTGGTCCCGTCGGGAGCGCGGAGCTTGAGGACCACGGTGCGCGCGGTCAGCTCCCCGCGACGCAGCTGGCGCGCGACGTCATCGGCCATGATCGTGATCCGTCGGCGCACCTCCTCGGCGTCGGTGAGATCCTCGTCCCATGTGCGCTCGGTGCCCAGCGACCGGTCCCTGGTGCGATGCCCCAGCCCGGTGCGGTCGCTGCCGTCGGCCAGAGCCCGCACCTCCGGGGCTCGCGGACCGAGGGCGCGGGCGAGCGTCGCGGGCGGGATCTCCCGCAGCTGCCCCACCGTGCGCACGCCGAGCCGCTCGAGCGATGCCTGCGCCTTCGGGCCGATGCCGGAGATCACGGAGACCGGCAGCGGGGCGAGGAACGCGGCGGTCCCTGCGGCCGGGACGATGAGCATCCCGTCGGGCTTCGCCCGCGCGGAGGCGATCTTCGCCACGGCGCGGGAGACGGAGCCGCCCACCGAGCTGGGCAGGGCGAGCTCCTCGCGGATCCTCGTGCGCAGCAGATCGGCGATCTGCTCGGGCTCGCCGAACAGCCGCCGTGCTCCGCGGACGTCGAGGAAGGCCTCGTCGACGCTGATCTGCTCGACGTCGGCGACGACGGTCCCGAGCAGCTCCATCACCCGCGCGGAGATCCTGCGGTAGTGGTCGATCCGGGGCGGCACGATGACGAGGTCGGGGGCCAGGCGACGTGCGGTCGCCATCGGCATCGCGGAGCGGATGCCGCGGGTCCGGGCGGGATAGCTGGCCGCGGCGACCACACCGCGCGCACCGGCGCCCCCGACCACGACGGGCAGCCCCCGCAGGCTCGGGTCGTCGCGCACCTCCACGGAGGCGAAGAAGGCGTCCATGTCCAGGTGCAGGATCCCGGGGACCTCCTCGGGCGGGCCCGCCCCACCGCGCACGCTCATCGGCACCTCCCTCGTCAGGGCACTGTACCGGCCGGGCACCGGACCGGCCGGGCGCCCCACCGAGGCTCCGCCGCGGCGCTCGCGACGGGGCCGGGCCGGAACGGGGTCAGTCGACCTCGCCGAGCTCGGCGAGGTGCGCGGGGAGGTCGGCGAGCAGGCGCTCGGCGATCGCATCGAGATGCGCGGAGGTGTCCGCCAGGTGCTGCTGCAGCAGCTCCGGGTCCGGCCGGGCGGAGCCGTCCCGGTCCAGGCGCATCCTCTCGGACACCAGAGGGGTCAGGCGCTCGGCCCGCTCGGCGTCCTCCCCGCCCAGACGCTCGAGAGCCGTCCACACGTTCAGCGGCAGAGCGCGACGACGCTCGCGATTGGCGCGGGCCACCAGCACTCCGGCTCCGCGCAGCGCCGCACGGTGCACCAGCTCGAACGCCTCCCGGGGCTCGACCTCCGCGAGCCGGCGGCCCTGGCCCAGCAGCTCCCGGGCTCGTTCGAGGTCCGCCTGGTCCTGGTCCAGGCGGGCCAGGCGCAGTCGCAGGGAGCGGGCATCGGCGGAGAGCGCCGGGCCTCCGCGGTGAGGGGACATCGTGCGGGTCATCGGGCTCCTCCTCCGGGTGTGCGACGGGCGGTTCGGCTCCTGCGCCGTCCTGGTGCCCGCAACGCTAGAGGCGGGGTGTGACACGCGGAGGGCCCGTCGCCCGGATGTGGACACCGCGCCAGTGGGGAGGATCCGTGGGACGCGCAGCGGGGAGGGGCTGTGGGGAGGAGCGGCGCGTCGATCTCCCGTGGTCGATCTCCTAGAGTGGGGCGATGCCCCGCCGCGACCGCGCGCGCCGCACCGCCTTCGCGCACCTCGGCCCGCTCGACACCCTGATCCCGCTGTCCACCGGCACGGCCCGCCTGACCCTGGAGAACGACGGCTCCGTGCTGCTGGACGTCAACGGGGTGCCCTCCTCGCACCTCCATCCCGACCCCGAGCACCTGGTCTTCGAGTACATGCGATGGATGCTGCTGGTGATCGACCGGCAGCTGGAGGGTCTCGACCGCCCGGGCTCCGGGGGCGGCCCCTCCCCCGCGGCCCCTCAGATCGCTCATCTGGGAGGTGGCGGGTGCTCCCTGCCGCGCGCCGTCGCAGCGCGCCATCCGCGCTCGCGGCAGATCGTGGTGGAGATCGACGCACTGCTCGCCGAGCAGGTGCGCGACTGGTTCGACCTCCCCCGCTCGCCGCAGCTCCGTCTGCGCACCGACGACGCGCTCAGCGCGCTCGTCTCGTGGCGCGAGGATCGCTTCGACGTGCTGGTCCGGGACGTCTTCTCCGGCTCGCTGACACCGCCGGAGCTGATCACCGCGGAAGCCGCCGGCCATGCCGACCGCGTGCTGCGGGAGGGCGGCCTCTACCTGGCCAACTGCGCGGCGCCGCCGGGCACCGGACTGATGGCCGACGAGGTCGCGACCCTGGCCTCGGTGTTCGCGCACGTCGGCGTCATCGCGGAGCCCGCGCACCTGTCGGGGAAGCGGCGGGGCAACTGCGTCCTCGTGGCCTCCCAGCGGCCGTTCCCGGAGGGGATCGATCGTGACCTGCGCTCCGATGCGGTCTCCGTGCGCCTGGCCCGGTCGGCGCAGGTCGAGGCCCTCGCCCGCGCCGGCCGTGTGCTCGTCGGCACCTGACGCCCCGGCGCGGTGCCGGTCCGTGTGAGGGGCGCCTCCGGCCGTCCCGCCGACGGGGCGGTCGCCCCCCTCGCAGAACGACGGACCGGGCAGGAGCACGATGCTCCTGCCCGGTCCGTGAGTTCACGGGATCTGCGTGATCAGAGAGGGCGGACCTGCTCGGCCTGCGGCCCCTTGTCCCCCTGGCTGACCTCGAACTCCACACGCTGACCTTCGTCGAGCGCACGGTAGCCGTCCATGTCGATCTTGCTGTGATGCACGAAGACGTCTGCGCCGCCTCCGTCGATCTCGATGAATCCGTAGCCCTTTTCGGCGTTGAACCACTTGACCGAGCCCTGTGCCATACCTGTCACCTTCTGTGTCGTCCATCATCGGTCGCACGACGCGACCGCGGTGCCGCGTGAAGCCGTCCCCCGCCGGAGCGGGTGGCGCATTGGTGCGTGCCGTACTGCTGTGCCGAGGCACCGTCGTCGGACTGTCCTGCTGGACCTGCATCACCGCAACGCCGCCATTCTGTCACGATCGTGGCCCGGTTCACACGGAGTTGCTCGTGGGCCGGTCACGAAGAGATAACGAACTTGCTGGGCCGACTCCCGAACGGCCGCAGGAGCAGGCGCGATCGGGAGTCCGAGCGCGACCGGGCGCCCGGGACCCACGCCGCATCGCGGTCCGCGCCGAGAGCCGCACCGCCGGACGGCGGCGCCGGAGGGGATGAGGGCCTCACCGGCCGGGCGGTTCCTCGGGGGAGTCGCCGTCGTGATCGGCGAGGAAGCGCTCGAAGTGCTCCCCGATCTCGTCAGCCGTGGGGAGGTCCATCGTGGTCGCGAGCGAGGTCGCGTCCCCGCCCTCGCTCAGCGAGTCGTACTGCTCCTCGAGCGCGCCGACGATCTGCCGCACCTCTCCGTTCTGGGCGAGGGTCCCCTGAAGGGCGACCGTCGCCGCATCGGTGAGGTCCCCGAGGTGCACGAGGGGGAGGTCGAGATCGGCGGCCTCGCTGACCCGCCGCAGCAGTGCCAGCGCCCCGGCCGGGAAGTCCGTGCGCGTCAGGTAGTGCGGGATCTGCGCCGCATAGCCCATCGCCGGATGCGCGGCCCGACCCAGCCGGTGCTCCAGGAAGGCGCTGAAGGCGGCGGGGATGATCAGCTCGGTCCCGCCCTCGTCGTCCTCCGGCGCGGTCCCCGGTGCCGGGGTGGGGGCCGCGCCCGGACGGCCCAGGAGCGCGGGATCGTTCGCATGGGCGAACAGCCCGATGGGGCGGGTGTGGGGCACCGCCATCGGGACCGCCTGCATGCCGACCACCCGCTCGACGTCGAAGTACTCGACCAGGTCGGTCAACGCCTCGGCGAGCCGCCGCCACTGCAGGTCGGGCTCGGGCCCGTCGAGGAAGAGGAAGGGGCGGTCCTTCTCGTCGTACATCAGCGAGAGCGTCAGCTCCGGCATCTCCACCTCGACGTAGGAGGTGCCGTCGAAGGTCGCGTGCGGTCGGGCGCCGCGGTAGTCGATCAGCTCGTCGGTCTCGAAGGAGACCAGGCGCAGGTGCCTCAGCTCGTCACGCAGATAGGTGGAGGCGATGCGGCAGGCATTGCCCGCATCGACCATCCCTGGCAGCGCATGGACGAGCGTGAGCCCGGTGCGCGGAACCGCCTCGAGGACCTCGGTGGCCTCGAACCGGTAGAGATCACGGGGATCGCGCATCGCGGTCTCCTCCCTCGCGGCCGTCCGGATATCGATGACCTGATGGCACGCGCACCCAGGCCCGTCCACCATAATGGACCACTGTGCTTCGCCGCCCAGGGGTTCATCCGGAGGTCGGCGCAGTGTGTGGACGAACAGGCGGAGAGGCAGGGGCCGTGGAGGACGCTGAGGAACAGATCGCCCGGGAGATCGCGCGCGAGCAGGCGTACGCCGACCGGCTCTACCAGCGGCTGGACGAGCTGATCGCCCAGGTCGAGGGGAACCTCGACCAGATCCAGGCCTCGCAGCACGCGTCGACCCACCAGAACCGCTCCGAGCGGGACTCGTTCCTCGCGCTGTACGAGGACCGCCTGGCGCTGCTGCGCTCGGTCGCGCGCTCGGTGGTGTTCGGCCGACTGGACATGGACGACGCCGCCCGTCATTACATCGGCCGGATCGGGCTGTTCACGCCCGAGCGGGAGCAGCTGCTGGTGGATTGGCGCGCGCCCGCCGCCTCCGCCTTCTACCAGGCCACCAGCACCCAGCGTCACGGGGTGAGGCTGCGGCGGCACCTCGTCAACCGCGGCCGCACCGTGACCGGCCTCGAGGACGACGTGCTGGACCAGTCCGTGCTCGACGATGGGGCGCACGACGTCGTCCTCCAGGGCGAGGGAGCGCTGCTCGCCGCGGTCTCGGGACGGCGCACGGGCCGTATGGGTGACATCGTGGCGACGATCCAGGCCGAGCAGGACCGCATCATCCGTGCGGAGAACCGGGGCGTGCTCGTGGTCCAGGGCGGGCCGGGGACCGGGAAGACCGCGGTCGCGCTGCATCGGGCCGCCTACCTCCTCTACACCCATCGTCGCCGTCTCGAGCACACCGGCGTGCTGATCATGGCGCCGACGACCGGCTTCCTGCGCTACATCGAGCGGGTGCTGCCCAGCCTCGGCGAGTCCGGGGTCGTGATGCTCACCCCGGGAGAGCTGTTCCCGGGGGTGGAGACGTTCCGGCACGACGAGGACGAGGTGGCCCGGATCAAGGGCGACATCGCGATGGCGGAGCTGATCTCGCGCGCCGTGAAGCAGCGTCAGCGCATCCCCGAGGAGGATCTCCGCCTGCGCATCGACGGCACGCCGATCACCCTCACCCGGGAGGCGGTGCGCTCCGCGCGGCGAGAGGCGCGCGCCTCCCACAAGCCGCATAACGCGGCGCGGGCCGTCTTCGTGCGAGCTGCGATGGAGCGCCTGGTGGAGAGCTACGAGAAGGCCCTGCGCGCTCGCGGGCACACCGTGGTCCCCGAGGACCGCCCCGACCTGCTCGCCGACCTCCGTCACGATCCCGAGGTCAAGCGCCGCCTCAACCTCGCCTGGCTGCCCTACACGCCCCAGGGCTTCCTGCGGATCCTGCTCTCGCGTCCCGATCGTCTGCGCGCCGCCGCGCCGCGCTCGCTCGTGGAGCGGGTCGATCTGCTGGTGCGCCCCAAGGACGCGCCATGGACGGTCGAGGACGTCCCGCTGCTGGACGAGGTCGCCGAGCTGCTCGGTGAGGACTCCGCTCCGGCAGAGGCACGGGCGCGCGACGACGCCGAGCGGCGGCGGTCCGACGTCGAGTACGCCAGGAAGGTCATCGAGAACATCGACACCTCGGGAATCGTGCGCGCCGAGGACCTGGCCGACCAGGTCAGCCAGGTGCGGGACGGCAGGACGCTCGCCGAGCGCGCCTCCGCCGAACGCAGCTGGACCTACGGCCACGTGGTCGTCGACGAGGCGCAGGAGCACTCCCCCATGAGCTGGCGGGCGCTCATGCGTCGCGCCCCCACCAAGTCCTTCACCGTGGTGGGCGACGTCGCCCAGACCTCCTCGGCCGGAGGCACCGACTCCTGGTCGTCCGCCCTGGCCCCCTACATCCAGGACCGGCTGCAGGTCGAGCACCTCACGGTCAACTACCGGACCCCGAGCAGGATCATGGACCGTGCGGTGGCGATGGCCCAGGCGCACCGCCTTCCCGTGACCCCCGTCAGCTCCGTGCGCGAGGGGGATCGCGATCCCCGCATCGAGCACGCTCCGGAGCCGGAGCTCGCCCGACGCGCCGCCGAGGCCACGGCCGCGGTCCACGAGGAGCGGCTGGGACGACTCGCCGTCATCGCCGCCGAGGAGCGGATCGGCGACGTCGCGGCCGCCCTGCGCGTCCGGGAAGGGCTGCCCGCCGTCGGGATGGGCTCTGCGGGCGTGGACGACGAGATCGCGGTCATGACCGCCCAGGACGCCAAAGGACTCGAGTTCGACGCCGTGGTGATCGTGGAGCCGGCGGAGCTGATCGACGCCCACGGGGCGGGCGATCTCTACGTCGCCATGAGTCGCCCCACCCAGCACCTCGGGGTCGTCCACGCCCGGGAGCTGCCGCCCGGCGTCTCGGGGTGACGCGCCCGTCGGCACACATCGCGCCGCACGGAGCAGGGGCTCTCGCCGCACGACCCGGGACGAGGATCGGCGGCCGTGGCTTCCCCTCCACGACCGCCGATCAGGTGTGCACTGCGTGAGTGCACGGGGCACATCTTATGCACAGGATCCCGCCGGGCCGAACCGGATCCACGAATTCACCGGATCCGCACCGGCCCGGACCCGTCAGAGAGCCGGCTCCTCCGCAGGCGCGACACCCTCGCGGCCCTCGGCGCGCAGCCGCGCGATCGCGGCCTCGAAGTCCCCGAGGGAGTCGAAGTCCTGGTAGACGCTCGCGAAGCGGAGATAGGCGACGACGTCCAGATCCTGCAGCGGCTGCAGGATCGCCAACCCCACCTGATGGGCGTCGATCTCTGCCAGCCCGCTCGAGCGGATGCTCTCCTCCACGCGTTGGGCGAGCAGGGCCAGCTGGTCGTCGCTGACAGGGCGGCCCTGACAGGCCTTGCGCACACCGGAGATCACCTTCGCCCGGCTGAACGGCTCGCTCACGCCGGAGCGCTTGAGCACCGACAGCGATGCGGTCTCCGAGGTCGAGAAGCGCCGGGAGCAGTTGGGGCACTGGCGGCGGCGGCGGATCGTCGCGCCGTCATCGGACGTGCGCGAGTCCACGACGCGCGAATCGGAATGGCGACAGAACGGGCAGTGCATCCGCCCAGGGTACCGGCAAGCCCTCCGCTCAGCGGCTGCTGCTCTCCTGCCCCGGCAGCTCGATCTCCTGCCCGGTGGTGACGCGACCGGTGGGGAGCTGGTTGATGCTGCGGACCTCGGCGACGAACTCCTGCTCGCTCATGCCCTCGGGGGCGAACTCCTCCGCGTAGCCCCACAGGGTGTCCCCGGCCTCGACGGTGACCGTCGTCGGCCGGGACTCGTCGGAGCCGGCGAGCGCCGAGGACAGATCGACCGTGAGCAGCACGGCGGCGGCGACCAGCAGTCCGAGGAGGAACGCGAGAGTGGTGACCAGCAAGCGGCCGCGCCGCGTCGGCTCGAGTCGAACGCGCGCTCGAGAGGATGCCTCGACCTGCGGCTCGCGCTCGCGGGGGAAGGCAAGGACCGTGGCGGTGGCGGTACGCATATCCGAACTCCTGTTCGATCGAAACTCTGTGCGACTCTAGCCCCGCTCGACGCGACACGCAAGAGAAACCTCGAACACATGTTTGGCTTCCGACGTCCGTCGCCCTACGCTGGGGCACAGGACAACGGAACCGCGAGGGTCCGACAGACGACGCCAGGAGGCCCCACGATGACGCCGAGCACCCCCAAGCCGATCCGGGCCCGCGGCGACGCCCCGGCCGATGAGCGCACCGAGGGGCTCACGCGACGGCAGCGCCTCATCCTGGAGACCATCAACGACGCCGTCTCCGCGCACGGCTACCCGCCCACGATGCGCGAGATCGGCGACGCGGTGGGGCTGACCTCGTCCTCCTCGGTGGCGCACCAGCTCCAGTCCCTCGAGCGCAAGGGGTTCCTGCGCCGCGACCCCAAGCGGCCACGGGCGATGGAGGTCGTGATGCCGGGGGCCGACGACGCCCCCGCTCCCGAGCTCGCCCCGGAGCCGGAGATCAGCCCGAACTCGGTGACGGTCCCGCTGGTGGGCCGCATCGCCGCAGGTGTCCCGATCACGGCCGAGGAGCAGGTCGAGGACGTCTTCACCCTCCCCCAGCGGCTGGTCGGCGACGGCGAGCTGTTCCTCCTGCAGGTGGTCGGGGACTCGATGATCGACGCCGCGATCTGCGACGGCGACTGGGTGGTGGTGCGCTCGCAGAGCACCGCGGAGAAGGGCGAGATCGTCGCGGCGATGATCGACGGCGAGGCGACGGTGAAGACCTTCGTCCAGCGTGACGACCACGTCTGGCTGATGCCGCACAACCCGGCCTTCGCGCCGATCCTCGGCGACCACGCCGAGATCCTCGGCAAGGTGGTCGCGGTGCTGCGCGCCGTCTGAGCGACGCGGGGCCGGTCCCCTCGTCGGCGGGGCCCGCGAGCCCCGCCGACGGGTCCCGGCCGCTGCCGCGCCAGGGACCGCCGGCGCCCCCTGGCGGCGGACTCAGGTGTCGGCGAGACGGCGCAGGGCGCCGAGGGCCACCTCGGGATCCGCAGTGGGCCACAGCGGCGGCATCGACTCCCGCAGGAAGCCCCCGTAGCGTGCTGTCGCCAGGCGCGGGTCCAGCACCGCGACCATGCCGCGGTCCTCGTGCGATCGGATCAGGCGCCCGGCCCCCTGGGCGAGCAGCAGTGCCGCATGCTGCGCGGAGACGGCCATGAAGCCGTTGCCCCCGCGCCGACCGATCCGCTCCTGCCGGGCGGCGGTGAGCGGGTCGTCCGGGCGCGGGAACGGGATCCGGTCGATCGTCACCAGGCGCAGCGAACGCCCGGAGACGTCCACCCCCTGCCAGAGGGTGAGGGTGCCGAACAGGCTGGCGTCCTCGTCCTCGCGGAAGGTGCGCACCAGGTTCGCCATCGAGTCCTCGCCCTGCACGGCGATCGTGAGATCGAGCCGGGCGCGGACGTGCTCCGCGGCGAGCTCGGCACCGCGGCGCGAGGAGAACAGGCACAGCGCCCCGCCGCGGGAGGCCTCCACCAGCTCCGTCAGGTGGTCCAGCATGGCCGGGGAGGGACCGTCGCGGCCCGGCTGCGGCAGATGGCGCGCGGTGTACAGGATCCCCTGGCGGCGGTACTCGAAGGGGCTGCCCACATCGAGCCCCGCCCAGGCGCTCGACGTCTCCAGGGGCGGCAGATCCTCGGCAGCGAGCCGATCGTGGCGGGAGAGGCCCACCTCGCCGGCCGCGGGCTCGAAGCGACCGCCCAGGGCAAGGGTCGCCGAGGTGAGTACAGCGGTGCGGTCCTCGAGGATCGCACCGCGCATGGCACCTGCCACGCTCAGCGGCGCGACCTGGATGCTCGAGCGTCCCGTCGCCTGCGAGTGCGAGATCGAGACCACGTCGTCCTCCCCGGGGGCGGAGAGCCGCTCGCACACGTCGATGATCTCCTGCAGGTTCGCGCGCACGGTCTTGCGCGCGCCGGCGGAGGAGTCGTCGCCGGCGTCCTTGGCATCGGAATGCGCCGTGCGCGCCTCGGTGCGGAGCTGCACGACCGCATCGGCGAGGCGCTCGGGCAGGTCTCCGATGACGCGGCCCTCCGAGGACAGCTCGAGAGCCTCCCGCAGCTCCTCGGACGCATCCTCCAGCGCCGTCCCGGCCACGCCGAGGCCGCGCAGGTCCCGCACGGTGCCGCGCAGCATGCCGGGACTCAGCACATCGGTGACGGCGCTGGTCACGCGTGCGGAGAGGTCATGCGCCTCGTCGAAGACGACCACGTCGTGATCGGGGATGATGCCGTGCCCGTCGAAGGCGTCGATCGCGAGCAGGGCATGGTTGGTGACCACGACATCGACCTCGCGGGCGAGCTCCCGGCTGCGCTCGGCGAAGCAGTCCTCGACCATCGGGCAGCTGCTGCCGATGCACTGCGTGCCGGTCACGGACACCTGGCGCCATGCGCGGTCCGAGACCGCGTCCTGGAGGGAGTCGCGATCGCCGCTGTCGGTCTCCTCGGACCATTCGCGCAGACGCCGCACCTGGTCCCCGAGGCGTTCGCTCCCGCCCCGCGACGGATCGGCGGACGCCTCGGCGAACAGGGCCCCGGGGTCGATGTCCACCGGGTAGCCGCCCGCGATCTTGTGCTTGCACAGATAGTTCGCGCGTCCCTTGAGCAGCGCGAAGGTCGGGATGCGCGGCAGGTGCGGAGCCAGGGCCTCCACCAGGCGGGGGAGGTCCTTGCGCACGATCTGGGTCTGCAGCGCGATGGTCGCGGTGGAGACCACGACGGGGCGCCCGCTGACCAGGGCGTGGCGCAGCGCAGGCACCAGATAGGCCAGCGACTTACCGGTGCCGGTGCCTGCCTGGACGAGCAGGTGCCGGTCGCCGGACATCGCCAGATCCACCGCCTCGGCCATCGACTGCTGGCCCGGCCGAGGGGCTCCGCCGATCGCCGACACCGCGGCGTCCATCAGCGTGGACAGCGGGATGTCACCGGCCGCGGGGGCGGCGGGATGCTCGGTCGCGGCGGTCATCGGGTCAGCGTATCCGCGGCCGGGGTGCGGGCCGCACAGGCTCCGCACGACAGGCCGATCTCCTGCCGCTCATCCTTCGCAGCACGTCGACCCGGCCCCGCCCGACAGGCCGAGCTCCTGCCGCCGGCCCGTCGTGGGACGTCGCTCAGGAGGCGCCGCGCAGCTCCGCGGCGAGCGCCTCGTCGACGCGCGCGTGGAGCCGAGTGCCCTCCATGAGGTGCTCCTCGGAGACCACCTCGCCGCTGGTGTGGACCCGGGAGATCAGGTCCCCGCGGGAGTAGGGCACGACCAGGTCGACCTCGACGGCGGGCCGCGGCAGGTGCTCCGCGATCAGCTCGCGCAGCTCCTCGATCCCCATCCCGGTGCGGGCGGAGACCACCGCGCTCTCACCGACCTGGCTGCGCAGGCGGGCGATGGTCTCGGGCTCGGCGATGTCCGCCTTGTTCAGCACCACGATCTCGGGCACGTCGAAGCCCTCGAGGTCCCCCAGCACCGTGCGCACGGCAGTGATCTGCCCCTCCGGATCGGGGTGCGAGGCATCGACCACGTGGAGCAGCAGATCCGAATCGCCCACCTCCTCGAGGGTCGAGCGGAAGGCCTCGACCAGCTGGGTGGGCAGGTGGCGCACGAAGCCGACCGTGTCCGCGTAGGTGAACTCGCGGCCGTCCGGCGTGGTCGACCGCCGCACCGTCGGGTCGAGGGTCGCGAACAGAGCGTTCTCGACCAGCACCCCGGCGCCGGTGAGCCGGTTGAGCAACGAGGACTTGCCCGCGTTGGTGTATCCGGCGATCGCGACCGCGGGCACCTGGTTGCGACGGCGGTCCGCGCGCTGCGCCTGGCGTCCCGGAGCCATCGCCCTGATCTCACGGCGCAGCTTCGCCATGCGGTCACGGATCCGCCGACGATCCAGCTCGATCTTGGTCTCGCCGGGGCCCCTCGAGCCCATGCCCGCACCGCCCGCGGCGACACGGCCGCCGGCCTGGCGGGACATCGACTCGCCCCAGCCGCGCAGTCGCGGCAGCAGGTACTCCAGCTGTGCGAGCTCGACCTGCGCCTTGCCCTCGCGGGACTTGGCGTGCTGGGCGAAGATGTCCAGGATCAGCGCGGTCCGGTCCACGACCTTGACCTTCACGATGTCCTCGAGGGCACGTCGCTGGCCGGGGGCCAGCTCGCCGTCCGCGATCACCGTGTCCGCGCCGTTCGCGGCGATGATCTCGGCGAGCTCTGCGGCCTTGCCCTTGCCCAGGAAGGTGGCCGGGTCGGGGTGGGCTCGCCGCTGCAGCACGCCGTCGAGCACCTCGGAGCCGGCGGTCTCGGCGAGCGCGGCGAGCTCGTGCAGGCTGGTCTCGGCCTCCTCGGCGTTCCCGGAGGTGTAGAGACCGGCCAGCACCACGCGTTCGAGGCGCAGCTGCCGGTATTCGACCTCGGTGACGTCCTCGAGCTCGGTGGAGAGCCCGGCCACGCGCCGCAGGGCCTGGCGATCGGCGAGATCGTACTGCTCGCCGTCGGATTCGGAGCCGTAGGCCACGGTCGAGACGGAGGCGTCGCCACGGGCGAGGATGCGCTCGGTCAGGGCATCCCGGCGCGACGGCGAGGCGGGAGAGGTGCCGGGCACGTCCGCACTGCTCGAGCGCTCCGCGGCCCCGGTCCCTCCCGTGCCGGTCCCGTCGACGTCGTGGTCGGGCTCGGCGTCAGGATGGAAAGCGATGGGCACGATCGGGGCACTCCTTCAGTAGGGGACTGTCGACCTCCAGAGTCCCACGTCCGTCCCCGACGGTCGAGCGGTTTTGCGCTCGGCGGAGCCGAGGAAGCACGGCGCGCGGACGTTCGGGAGCCCGCACCGCCCGGCGCTCCGTATCCTGCTGGGGTGGACGAGCACTACTTCACCCCCTCCCCCGCGACCGACGACCGGCGCTTCCCGCTGCGGGTCCGCCTCGCAGGCCGTGACCTCGACCTGGTCTCGAGCGCGTCGGTCTTCAGCGGTCACGGCCTGGACAGGGCCACTGCGGTGCTGCTGGACAGGCTCGACGAGATCACCGAGCCGCCGGCCGGGGCGATCATCCTCGACCTCGGGTGCGGCTGGGGTCCGATCGCGCTGACCGCTGCCCTCCTGCATCCGGACTCCGAGGTGTGGGCGGTGGACGTCAGCGAGCGCGCTCGCGCGCTGACGGCGGAGAACGCCCGCCGCGCGGGAGCGGACAACGTGCGGGTCATCGCCCCCGAGGACGTGCCCGAGGATCTGCGGCCGGATGCGATCTGGTCGAACCCGCCGATCCGCATCGGCAAGCCGGCCCTGCATGCGCTGCTGGCGGAGTGGACGGCGCGCCTGCACCCGCAGGGCACCGCGGCGCTCGTGGTCGGGAAGAACCTGGGCGCCGATCCGCTGGCGCGCTGGCTCGGCGAGCAGCTTCCCGACCGAGAGGTCGGCAAGGTCGCCAGCGCGAAGGGCTTCCGCGTGCTCGAGGTGGGGCCCGTCCGCTGAGCGGGTGCCCGAGGGCGGTGGCCCCGACCCCGGGCGGCCCGAGGGCGGCCCCGGCGCAGCACCTGCCCGCAGAGCGCAGGAGACCGCTCAGATCAGCGTGGTCCCGTCGGCCACCAGCCGTGCGGGGCCGGCGAGCGTCACCTCGCCCTGGGCGGTCCAGCCCACCCGAAGACGGCCGCCGGGCACGTCCACGGTCCACGGCTGCCCGGACTCGTCCCCGGCCCGGTGAGCGGCGGCGACGGCCACGGCCGCCACCCCGGTCCCGCAGGAGCGGGTCTCCCCCACCCCGCGCTCGTGGACCCGCATCGCGACATGGCGGGGTCCGCGCTCGCTGACCAGCTCGATGTTCGTGCCGTCCACGGGGTCGGGGTCCAGGGCGGGCCGACGGGTCAGGTCCAGCTCCTCGAGCCGCACACCGCCCGGAAGGAAGGCGACGGCATGGGGGTTGCCCATGTCGACGTCGGTCGCCTCCAGGCGGTGCCCCGCGATCTCCACGGTGCGGGCCCCGGGAGCGGTGCGGGAGCGGCCCATCCCCACGCGCACCGTCCATGCCGCTCCCGGCGTGTCCGGGCGCTCGAGGATCTCGACCGTCCGGGTCCCCGCCCGGGTGAGGAGTGCGAAGCCGTCCCCGTCGACGTGCCCGGCCCGCTGCAGGTGGGCGGCCAGCACGCGCACGCCGTTGCCGCACATCTCGGCGACCGATCCGTCCGCGTTGCGGTAGTCCATGAACCATTCGGGGGCATCCGCCGGGACGTCGATGCCGGCGCTGCGGGAGCGGACCGCACGGATCACCCCGTCGCCCCCGATGCCGGCGCGGCGGTCGCAGAGCGCGACGACGGTGGCGGCGTCGAGCTCGAGCGCGCCGTCGGGGTCGTCCAGCACGACGAAGTCGTTCTCGGTGCCGTGGCCCTTGGTGAAGTCGATGCGCTCGGTCATGTCCCCGAGCCTACGTCCGAGGACGCCCCGGCGCCGTGACCTGCGCCTCGCTCAGCAGGTCCAGCGCCCGCTCGACGAGGGGAGCGCCACCGGCGTCAGCGCCTGCAGCGTGCGCGTCCGCGTCCGCGTCGGCGTCGGCGTCGGCGTCGAGCCAGCGCACCCTCGGGTCGCGCCGGAACCAGGTGTCCTGCTTGCGCACCAGGCGTCTCGTGCCCGCGATCGTCGCCTCGATCGCCTCCTGACAGGTCATGGCGCCGTCGAGGACGGCGAGGCCCTGCTCGTAGCCGATCGCCCGGCGAGCGGTCGTCCCCCGGTCCAGCCCTCGTTCCCGCAGGCCCCGGATCTCCTCGAGCAGTCCCTGCTCGACCATGAGATGCACCCTCCGGGCGATCCGCTCGTGGAGGACCGGGCGGTCCCGGCGCAGCCCCAGCTGCACGGTCGCGGGGTCGACGAACTCCGGGCGCGGGAGGAAGGCCGCGAAGGGGCGCCCGGTGAGCTCCCCGACCTCGAGCGCCCGGACGATGCGGCGCACGTCGTGCACCCCGATGGTGGCCGCCGCGCCGGGGTCCCGGCGGGCGAGCTCGCGGTGCAGCGCCTGGGCACCCTCCCGCTCCGCCCGCTCCTCGAACCGGGCACGGACCGCGGCGTCGGTAGGAGGGAACTCGATGCGATCCAGGGCGGCGCGGACGTAGAGCCCGGAGCCGCCGACCAGGATCGGGACCCGTCCATGGGCGCGGATCGCCGCGACGGCCTCGCGGGCGGCGCGCTGGAACGCGGAGACGCTCGCCTCCTCGGTGACCTCGAGCACGTCCAGCAGGTGGTGCGGGACGCCCCGGCGCTCCTGATCGGTGACCTTCGCGGTGCCGATGTCCATGCCCCGGTACAGCTGCAGCGCATCGGCGTTGACGACCTCTCCGTCCAGGCGCTCCGCCAGCGAGATCGCGAGATCCGACTTGCCCGTGGCAGTGGCGCCGACCACCGCGATCAGCGGGCTGCTCGGCCCTGCGGCGGGAGGCTCGGGCGGGGCGGGTCGGGCATCCATGGCAGGCACCCTATCGACGCTGATCGGCGAGGGTCAGCGGGATCACTGTCCGCGCGCGGCGCTTTCCCGGGTGGAAGGAGTAGGGTGATCCGCGATCCGAGGCCTCGGATCGCCCTGTTCCCTACGTCGAGCACCGAGGTTGGAAGTGACTGCACCGAACGAGTCCCCTGTTCAGGCGGGCAAGGACTCGGCCGATGAGCCGGCCCCCCTGTCCCTGGCACGGGTCGAGGACTGCCTGACCCGGCACGGCTACGCCTTCGTCGAGGACGAGGAGCACGCGGAGATCGTGCGCGCCCGCTTCGACGACTACCGCTTCCAGTTCATGATCTCCGGGGACGAGCACGGCGTGCTGCAGACCCGGGGACGATGGAGCCACTCCGTGGACGTCTCCCGCAAGGTCGAGATGATCAAGCTCTGCAACGAGTGGAACATGAACCGGATCTGGCCGAAGGTGTACGTGCGCCGCGAGTCCGAGGGCCTGCTCGGCGTGTACGGCGAGCTCGCCGCGGATTTCCGCGCCGGAGCGCTGGACTCGCAGATCGACAGTGCGATCTCCTGCGGTCTGAGCACCGTGATCGCCTTCTTCCACAGCCTGGAGGAGCGCCTCGGCGCGGAGCTCGACGAGCTCGACAGCTGATCCCGCCCCGGGCCGCGCCCGGTGGATGCGCCGAGGCCCGAGGCCCCGCGGGGCATCGGCCGTCCTCGTGCTCGCACCGCTGCGCGGCGTCGCCTCTCTCAATCGCGGCGGAGGCTCGGCATCCCGAGGGTGACCGGGCCCGCGGGCCCTGCGCCGCCGCCCGTGCCGCAGGACGAACCGGGATCCAGCCCGTGCACCCCGGCCTCCCAGGCGTCGCCCGTGCGGGTGCGGCGCACTGCGAACTGCTCGGGCGCGAGCGCGCTCGCCCTGCCCGCGAGGGCGCTGTCGGCGATCAGGTAGTGAGGGGCGGCGTGGGTGACGGTCGCGGTGACCAGGTCCCCGGGCCGCGGGCGCTGCGCCCCGGCGAGGCCCTCGGGCAGAGCGAAGTGCACCAGGCGGTGATCGCGGGCCCGTCCCGAGAGACGATGGGTCTGCGCGTCACGATCCCCCTCCCCCTCGGCGACGAGGATCTCGACGGCGCGGCCCTCGAGCTTCCGGTTCTCCTCATGCGTGATGCGGTCCTGCAGGGCGACCAGCCGCTCGAAGCGCTCCTGGACGACCTCCTTGGGGATCTGGTCCTCCATGGTCGCCGCCGGAGTGCCCGGGCGGATCGAGTACTGGAAGGTGAAGGCGCTCGAGAAGCGGGAGGCCTCGACCACCTCGAGGGTGCGCAGGAAGTCCTCCTCGGTCTCGCCGGGGAAGCCGACGATGATGTCGGTGGTGATCGCGGCCTGCGGGATGCGCTCGCGGACGCGTTCGAGGATGCCCAGGAACTTCTTCGACCGGTAGGAGCGCTTCATCCGGCGCAGCACGTCGTCGCTGCCGGACTGCAGCGGCATGTGCAGCTGCGGCATGACGTTGGGGGTCTCGGCCATCGCCTCGATGACGTCGTCGGTGAACATCGCGGGGTGCGGGGAGGTGAAGCGCACGCGCTCGAGCCCGTCGACGTCGCCGCAGGCGCGCAGCAGCTTCGCGAAGGCCCCGCGGTCGCCGAACTCGACGCCGTAGGAGTTGACGTTCTGCCCGAGCAGGGTGACCTCGATGGCGCCGGAGTCGACCACGTCGCGCACCTCGGCGAGGATCTCGCCGGGCCTGCGATCCTTCTCCTTGCCGCGCAGCGAGGGCACGATGCAGAAGGTGCAGGTGTTGTTGCAGCCCACGGAGATCGAGACCCAGGCGGCGTAGGCGGACTCCCGCCGGGTGGGCAGCGTGGAGGGGAAGACCTCGAGGGATTCGAGGATCTCCACCTGCGCCTCGGCATTGTGGCGGGAGCGGTCCAGCAGGACCGGCAGGGAGCCGAGGTTGTGGGTGCCGAAGACGACGTCCACCCAGGGGGCGCGCTCGACGATGGTCTCGCGGTCCTTCTGCGCGAGACAGCCGCCGACGGCGATCTGCATGCCGGGATTCGCGTCCTTTCCGGGACGCAGGGCGCCCAGGGTGCCGTACAGCTTGTTGTCCGCGTTCTCCCGGACGGCACAGGTGTTGAACACGATGACGTCGACCTCGCCGCGTCGGGCGTCGGCGGCCGCGGGCGCGGCGACGTAGCCGGAATCCTCGAGCATGCCGGTCAGGCGCTCGGAGTCGTGGACGTTCATCTGGCACCCGAAGGTGCGCACCTGGTAGGTGCCGCGAGGCTGGACCGCGTCGCGGGCAGCGGCGTCGGCGGCGGGACGCGGGGCGGCGGTCGGGGCGGGAGAGCTGATCGACATAGTGCCCCCAGGGTACGTCGACCCTCCCCTCGCGCGCGCCCGCCCGCCGCCCCGCGAACCCGGCCCCACCTGGGATTCCTCAGGTGGACAGGAAGGTCACAAAGTCGTGTCGGTGCACCGGCGGGACGTCGGATCGAGGACCCGGTGCTCTAGCGTGCCCCTATGACTCAGACCACACCGGCTGCCGGTGGTGCCGGACCCGCCGCCGGGCAGCCTCTCGTCCAGCTCACAGGCGTGCAGAAGCACTTCGGTGACCTGCACGTCCTCAAGGACATCGAGCTCGAGGTCACCGCCGGCGAGGTGGTGGTGGTCCTGGGCCCCTCGGGCTCGGGCAAGTCCACGCTGTGCCGCACCATCAACCGCCTCGAGACGATCGACGAGGGCGAGATCAGGATCGACGGTCAGCTGCTGCCCACCTCGGGATCCGGTCTGGCGAAGCTGCGCTCCGAAGTGGGGATGGTGTTCCAGTCCTTCAACCTCTTCGCCCACAAGACCGTGCTGCAGAACGTCACCGTCGCCCCGATCAAGGTCAAGGGCGTCCCGCGCAGGACGGCGGAGGCCGAGGGCATGGAGCTGCTCGAACGGGTGGGCGTGGCGGACCAGGCCGACAAGCTCCCCGCACAGCTCTCCGGCGGCCAGCAGCAGCGCGTCGCGATCGCCCGCTCGCTGGCGATGTCGCCCAAGGTGATGCTCTTCGACGAGCCCACCTCCGCTCTCGACCCGGAGATGATCAGCGAGGTCATCGACGTCATGACCGGGCTGGCGAAGTCCGGGATGACGATGATCGTGGTCACCCACGAGATGGGCTTCGCCCGCCGCACCGCCGACCGGGTGGTGTTCATGGACTCGGGCCGGATCGTCGAGGTGCGCCCGCCCGACGAGTTCTTCTCCTCCCCGCGGTCCGAGCGGGCCAAGGACTTCCTGGGCAAGATCCTCCACGACTGAGACCGCACCCGTCGCGCCCGACCACTCGCACCGTTCGCTCCGCACCGTTCCATCCCCACAGTTCGATCCGCACCGCTGGATCCGCGCCGTTCCACCCGCACCACCCCCACCGAGATCGACCAGCTCGTTCGAAGGAGACCCTCATGAGCAAGCCCCTGAACCGACGCCTCTTCCTCTCCGGCAGCGTGGGAACCGCCGCCGCCCTCACCCTCGCCGCCTGCGGAGGTGACGCGGACGAGCCCGAGGTCGCCGACGTCGACACCGAGGACTTCCCCGAGGGGTCGACCATGGCCAGGCTCGCCGAGGCCGGTTCGATCACCATCGGCACCAAGTTCGACCAGCCCCTGTTCGGCCAGGCCGGCCCCGATGGGGACCCCGTCGGCTTCGACGTCGAGATCGGCAAGATCATCGCCGCCGCACTCGGCATCGAGGCCGACGGCATCGAGTGGACCGAGACCGTCTCCGCCAACCGCGAACCGTTCATCGAGAACGGCCAGGTGGACATCGTGGTCGCGACCTACACCATCAACGACACCCGCAAGGAGGTCATCGACTTCGCGGGCCCCTACTACGAGGCCGGTCAGGCACTGATGGTTCTGGTCGACAACGAGGACATCACCGGCGAGGACTCGCTCGAGGGCAAGAAGGTCGCCTCGGTCGAGGGATCCACCCCGGCGCAGTACATCCTCGACAACCATCCCGACGCCGAGCTGGTCCCCTTCGACACCTATTCCAACTGCGTGACCGCGCTGATCAACGGGCAGGTGGACGTGGTCACCACGGACAACGTCATCCTGGCGGGCTTCGTGGCCTCCGACGAGGAGAACCTCAAGCTCGTCAACAACGGCGAGACCTTCACCGACGAGCCCTACGGCGTGGGCCTGACCAAGGATGACGACGACTTCCGCGACTTCCTCAACGACGTGATCGAGGAGGCGTACGAGTCCGGAGCCTGGGCCGAGGCGTGGGAGAACACCGCCGGCACCGTGCTGCCCACCCCGGACCCGCCGGCCGTCGACCGCTACTGATCCCTTCCCCACCCCGCCCAGTCGGGCCGGTCATGACGACCGGCCCGACACCTGCCAGGAGCCGCCATGGAGACCTTCCTCATCGAGCGCGAGATGCTCTGGGGCGCGTTCACCACGACCCTCACCCTTGCGGCGCTGTCCGGGCTGATCTCCCTCGTCATCGGCACGCTGGTCGCCGGGATGCGGGTCTCCCCGTACAGACCTCTGCGGCTGCTGGCCACCGCGTACACCGAGTTCCTGCGCAACACCCCGCTGACGATAGTCTTCTTCTTCTACGTCTTCGTCACCCCCTCGATCGGCTTCACCTTCAGCTACAAGGTCGCCGCCGTGATCGCGCTGTCCTGCTACACCTCGGCCTTCGTCGCCGAAGCGGTGCGCTCAGGCATCAACTCGGTCGCGGTGGGTCAGGCGGAGGCTGCGCGATCGCTGGGGATGTCCTTCGGGCAGAACCTGTCCATCGTGGTCCTCCCCCAGGCGTTCCGCACGGCGATCCCACCGCTGATCAGTGTGTTCATCGCACTCGTCAAGAACACGTCAGTGGCGGGCGCCTTCAGCGTCTTCGAGCTGTTCGCCATGTCCAAACGCCTGACCAACGTGTATTCGGCGGACGTCATCGCCATCCTGCTGGGCGTGGCCCTGTGCTACCTGATCATCTGCATCCCGCTCGGCCAGCTGGCCGGGCACCTCGAGCGGAAGGTGGCGTTCGCACGATGAGCAGCAGCAGCGGACCCGTCCTCTACGACGTCGCCGGCCCCGAGGAGAGGGCGCGCGAACGGCGCATCTCGCTCGTGCTGACCGTCGTGCTCGTCCTGCTGGGTGGAGCGCTGATCACCCTGCTGGCCCGCAACGGCGCCTTCAACGACCGCTGGCTGGTGCTGGTGGACGTGCCGACGAACTTCGCCGGCTTCGAGACGATCCACGTGTGGCAGGCGATCTTCCGCGGGCTCATGAACACCCTGGTCGCCGCAGTGATCGCGCTGCCGCTGGCCGCGCTGCTCGCGGTGCTGCTGGTGTCCCTGCGTGCCTCGCCGATCGTGCCGGTGCGCTGGCTGGTCACCGGGGTCACCGAGGTCCTGCGCGGGCTGCCGGTGGTGCTGATGATGTTCTTCGGCATCCTGGTGCTGCCCGGGGCGACCCAGCTCACCGCCGTGGTCTTCGGCCTGGTGCTGTACAACGCCGCGGTCTTCGCCGAGATCCTGCGCGCCGGCATCGCCGCGCTGCCCAAGGGGCAGACGGAGGCCGCCTCCTCGCTCGGCATGAGGTCGTTCCTCACCTATCGTGACGTCCAGCTGCCGCAGGCGGTGAGGATGATGATGCCCTCGCTGATCGCGCAGGGCGTCGTGCTGGTCAAGGACTCCTCGCTCGGCTACATCGTCGGCTACGCCGAGCTGCTGCGCAGCGTGAGCCGGGTCGCGGACGCGCTGACCAATGCGCAGTACCTCCTGCCGCTGCTGACCGTCGGCGCGGCGGTGTACATCGCGCTGAACATCAGCCTCTCGCGGCTGGCGGTGTGGGTGCAGCACCGCAGCAGCTTCGCGCGGAAGGCTCCCGCTCGCATCACCGGAGCGCCGCCGATCCCCTGATCGCTCTGACGGGTCGCGTGAGGTCAGCTGCCGCGCACCTCGGCGGCGGAGCGCAGCTCGCTGGAGATCACCTGTACGGCCAGGTCCCCGGGATACCCCTTGCGGGTCAGCAGGGCGTCCAGGCGCCGAGAGAGTCGGCGCCGGTGGCTGCCGTCCCGCTCGCCGCGCAGCCGCTCCCGGTCCCGGTCCCCGATCCGTGAGCGAACAAGGTCCCGGCAGCGCTGCTCCTCGTCGCTCTCTCCGGCGTCGAGCGCTGCCTCGATGAGCTGGTCTGCGACCTGCTTCTTCTCGAGCTCACGACGCAGGGCCTCGTCGCCGAGGGCACGCAGCGCACGGCGCTGCTGGACCCAGTCGCGGGCGAAGGCGGCGTCGTCCAGGAGACCGGCGCGGTCGACACGGGCCATCGCCTCGTGGGCGACGGCGGCGGGCACCTCGCGCTGGGCGAGCCTCTCGCGCAGCTCCCCGCAGGAGCGACGGCGAGAGGCCAGCAGCCGCATGAGGTAGCGGCATTCGTGGACCACCGCCTTCTCCCGCTCAGCACGCTCCGGCGACGGTGCGCTGCGGGGACGCTCCAGGATCGCGCGGGTGCGGCCCTCGAGGCCCTCGCGGAGCCCGACTGCGGCGTCGCTGTCGCGCGGGGTCTTCCCGGGAACGGCGGCGGCGCCGACGGTCTCAGGACCGTCGGCGCCCGCGAGGTGGGACGGCGTCATCACTCAGGGAGGAGTCAGATCGTCGCCGGGACGTCCTCGTCGAGGAACTCGCCCTCGCCGAGGGGCGCCTCGGTCTCCGGCGCGGCCTGCTCCGCGGCGTACTTGCCCACCCCGAGGGTGCGCAGGATCTTCTCCTCGATCTCCGCGGCCAGGTCCGGGTTGTCCTTGAGGAACTGGCGGGAGTTCTCCTTGCCCTGCCCCAGCTGGTCGCCTTCGTAGGTGAACCACGCCCCGGACTTGCGGACCGCGCCGTGCTCGACGCCGAGGTCCAGCAGACCGCCCTCGCGGGAGATGCCCTCGCCGTAGAGGATGTCGAACTCGGCCTGCTTGAAGGGCGGAGCCATCTTGTTCTTGACGACCTTGACACGGGTGCGGTTGCCCACGGAGTCGGTGCCGGACTTGAGGGTCTCGATGCGACGGATGTCCATGCGCACCGAGGCGTAGAACTTCAGCGCCTTGCCGCCGGTGGTGGTCTCGGGGCTGCCGAAGAACACACCGATCTTCTCGCGCAGCTGGTTGATGAAGATCGCGGTGGTGCCGGAGGAGGAGAGCGCCCCGGTGAGCTTGCGCAGCGCCTGCGACATGAGCCGGGCCTGGAGGCCGACGTGGGAATCGCCCATCTCGCCCTCGATCTCGGCCTTGGGCACCAGCGCAGCCACCGAGTCGATCACGACGACGTCCAGCGCGCCCGAGCGGATCAGCATGTCCGTGATCTCGAGGGCCTGCTCGCCGGTGTCCGGCTGGGAGACCAGCAGGGCGTCGGTGTCCACGCCGAGCTTCTTGGCGTACTCCGGGTCCATCGCGTGCTCGGCGTCGATGAAGGCGGCGATGCCGCCGTTGCGCTGGGCATTGGCCACGGCATGCAGCGCCAGGGTGGTCTTGCCCGAGGACTCCGGGCCGTAGATCTCGACGATGCGGCCGCGGGGCAGGCCGCCGATGCCGAGCGCGGCGTCCAGCGCGACCGAGCCGGTGGGGATGACCTCGACCGGCGGGCGGGTGTCGTCCCCCAGCCGCATGATCGATCCCTTGCCGAACTGGCGGTCGATCTGTGCGAGGGCGTTGTCGAGCGAGGAGCCGCGATCCTTCGAGGCTGACTTCGGTGCAGGCATGTGCTTGTTCCTTCCTGAGGGCCGGGCGTGCCGACGTGGTGACCGTTGCGGCCACACTAGGCGCCGACCCCGACATTCGCCGCCGCCCCGCCCTCCGTGTGGATGGAGGGGAACTGGGGAGGAGAGATCGTGCGTGGAGGTGGTGCCGGGGAGTCCGTCAGCGACCACGATACCGAACAGGCGTTCGAACGCGGCGCAGATCGCGGCGTGTCGCGGCGTGTCGTGTCGCGAGGCTCGCGCCGGGTCGCAGGGGGCGTGCCCTGTCGCGGGGGTCGTGACGCGGCAGGCCGTGGCGCAGGGGCCGTGGCACGACCGGGCGGGGCGGGGAGGCGACGAGGCGGTCAGCGCCGGCGCTGCTCGGGCGGGATCTCCCAGCGCGCCGAGTCCGGGACGTCCATCGCCTCGCACAGCGCGTTCCACACCGAGCGCACGGCGACCCCGCGCTCGAGGGCCTCGGCGGCGGTCAGGCCGCCGACCTCCTCGAGCACGAGGTCGTGGGTGTACGTCCGCGCGAGGGAGGGGCCGAACACGTGGTCGGCCAGCTCCGCGAACTCGCTGCGGCGCAACTCAGCGGGCGCCGACCAGCGGCTCGGCGCTGTCGGCGAGTCCCTCGGGAACGGTGTCCGGGATCATCACCTGCTCGGCGATCGCGATCCGGTCGGACACCTCGCGCAGCACGAAGGACAGCGGGAGGCCCAGTGCATCGGTCACCGAGACCAGCAGCTCGCTGGAGGCCTCCTTCTGGCCGCGCTCGATCTCGCTGAGGTAGCCCAGGGACACGCGGGCGTCCGAGGACACCTGGCGCAGCGTGCGGCCCTGGGAGCGGCGCGCGTCGCGCAGCACGTCCCCCAGCTCCTGACGGAACAGGATCATGGACCTGCCTCCCTTCCTGTGACTGCCGGTGAATTCGTGGTGCACCTCTGGGATGCGGTACGTCGATGTCATCACGAACAGATCAACGCGGTGCACCACGGAAGTGTTCCCCAGAGTGTAGTGCGCCACCCCCGAGGGTTCGCTGGACGGTGTGCATGTCGGGACGATGGGGAGGAGGGATCCTCACGAGCGCGCTGAGCTGGGCCGAGCCCTAGACGCCGAGCTCGGCGGCCAGTGCCGCCACCGCTGCCTCGACCGTCAGGGAGCGGATCACCGCTCTTCCGCCGCTGAGACGGAGTTCACGGGTGCTCGTCGGACCGCTCCGCCGGGCGAGGCCCAGGAAGACCGTGCCCTCGGCGATCCCGCGCTCGTCCGGTCCGGGGCCCGCCACACCGGTGGTCGAGACGGCGAGGTCGGCCTCGTACAGGGCGAGAGCCCCCTCGGCCATGGCGGCCGCGACCTGCGAGGTCACGGCGCCGGTGTCGGCGAGCAGCGCGGCGTCGACACCGAGCACCCGGGTCTTCGCGGCGCAGGAGTAGCAGGCCGCGCCCCCGGCGACCACGGCGCTCGCGCCGGGGACGTCCACCAGCCGCGCCACCAGTGCTCCGGCCGTCAGGGACTCGGCCGTCGCGAGCACGATCCCGCGCTCGCGGGCACGGGCGATCACGCGGGCGGGCTCGGCCGCGACCCCGTCGGCAGGAGCCGAGGCGGCGTCAGGAGCGGTCGGGGCAGGGCTCATGCGCCGGCGCCGCCGCCTGCCAGCGCCTCACGCCGGAGCCGCAGCCCGTCCTTGAGGTTGACCAGACCGGACCACACGGTCAGCACCACCGCGAGCAGCACCAGCGCCAGGCCGATCCAGCGGGCCGGGGACCACCACAGCTCGAAGGGGATCAGGCAGAAGGTGATCGCGATGGTCTGGACCATGGTCTTGGCCTTGCCCGCCATGTTCGCCGGCAGCGCCCCGTACTTCAGGATCGTGAAGCGCATGATCGTGATGCCGAACTCGCGCACGAGGATCAGGATCGTCATCCACCACGGCACGTACTCCCACACGGAGAGCATGATCAGTGCGGCCCCGGTCATCGCCTTGTCCGCGATGGGATCGACGATCTTCCCGAAATCCGTGATCAGGTTCCGGCTCCGGGCGAGGTGCCCGTCCAGGAAGTCCGTGAACATCGCGAGCACGAACACGCCGGCCACCAGCAGTCGACCAGGTGTCGTGTCCGGGTACAGGACCGCGAGCACCACCAGCAGCGGCACCATCGCGCAGCGCACCATGGTGAGGACGTTGGCGATGTTCCAGAGCGGGACCTCGTCGGTGCGCGGTGCGGTCATCGGAGCTCCTGGGGGCGAGATGGCTGGTCGGGATGGCGCGGATCAGGCGGATCGGGGCGGACGGCGGGGCCGGCGCCGAGCCGGCCGATGCCGGACCGGCGCGCCGCCGCGCGGTGGAGGGGCGGGACGCTCAACGTCCGGTGAGGCTCCAGGCGTCCTCCCCGTCCTCGTCATCGGCATCGTCGTAGTAGTCGACCGCCCCTGCGGAGCCGTCGTCGGCCAGCGGGTCGCTGCCGTAGCGGTCCGGGCCGTCGTCGGTGTCCGCCGGCTCCGCCGTCTCGGGCTCGAGGTCCACGGCCTGGTCGGCGCCGTAGGGCTCCTCGCCCTCGGCGGAGGGCGCGTCCTCGCCGCGGATGCGGGCGATCGCGGTCGCCAGCTCGTCGGGATGGACCAGCACGTCGCGGGCCTTGGACCCCTCGGAGGGGCCCACGATCTCGCGGGACTCCAGCAGGTCCATCAGCCGGCCGGCCTTGGCGAAGCCCACGCGCAGCTTGCGCTGCAGCATCGAGGTGGATCCGAACTGAGTGGTGACCACCAGCTCCGCCGCCTGCAGCAGCACGTCGAGGTCATCGCCGATGTCCTCGTCGATCTGCTTCTTCTCGGCGACGACCTGGACGTCCTCGCGGTAGTTCGGCTTCATCTGCGACTTCACGTGGTCGACGACCTTGTGGATCTCCGACTCGTTGACCCAGGCGCCCTGCACACGCATCGGCTTCGCCTTGCCCATCGGATGGAACAGGGCGTCGCCCTGGCCGATGAGCTTCTCCGCGCCCACGGAGTCGAGGATGACCCGCGAATCCTGCAGCGAGGAGGTGGAGAAGGCCAGACGGCTGGGCACGTTGGCCTTGATGATGCCGGTGACCACGTCGACGGACGGGCGCTGCGTGGCCAGGATCAGGTGGATGCCGGCAGCGCGCGCCAGCTGGGTGATGCGCTGGATCGAGGACTCCACGTCCCGCGGGGCGACCATCATGAGATCCGCCAGCTCGTCGACCACGACCAGCAGGTACGGGTACGGGGCGAGGCGGCGCTCGCTGCCCGCGGGCACCTTCACCTCCCCGGCCCGGACGGCCTTGTTGAAGTCGTCGACGTGCTTGAACCCGAAGGCGGCGAGGTCGTCGTAGCGGGCGTCCATCTCCTTGACGACCCACTCGAGGGCCTCGGCGGCCTTCTTGGGGTTGGTGATGATCGGGGTGATCAGGTGGGGGATCCCCTCGTAGAGGGTGAGCTCCACGCGCTTGGGATCGACCAGCACCATGCGCACCTCCTCCGGGGTGGCGCGCATCAGGATCGAGGTGATCATCGAGTTCACGAAGACCGACTTGCCGGCGCCGGTGGCGCCCGCCACCAGCAGGTGCGGCATCTTGGCGAGGTTGGCCACGACGTAGCCGCCCTCGACGTCCTTGCCCACGCCCATCACCAGGGGGTGCTCATTGCGTCGGGCCACGGAGCTGCGCAGCACGTCGCCGAGGACCACGGTCTCGCGGTCGGTGTTCGGGATCTCGATCCCGATGGCCTTCTTGCCGGGGATCGGCGAGAGGATGCGCACGTCGGAGCTGGCCACGGCATAGGAGATGTTCTTGTCCAGCGCCGTGACCTTCTCGACCTTGGTGCCGGGCGCCAGCTCGACCTCGTACCGGGTGACCGTCGGGCCGCGCGAGAAGCCGACCACCTCGGCGTTGACGTTGAACTGCTCGAAGACCTCGCCGAGCGCCTCGACCACACGGTCGTTGGCCTCGGAGCGGGTCTTGTGCGGCGGCCCCTCCAGCAGGAAGGACGACTCCGGCAGCGTGTAGACGACGTCACCGGCGAGCTCGAGCTGCTCCCCGGCCCGGGGCAGGTCGCCCATCGGGGGCGGGACCAGCTCGGCCTTCTCCTCGGCCTTCGTCGCGGCCTTCTCCTCGGACCTCCGGGCCGGGACCGGTGCCGCGGCGGCCGCGGCCGCCTTGCTCCGATCGGAGCGGGGCGCGGCCTCGCCCGTCGCCGCGGTGGGCATCGGCGTGGTGGGCCGCGGATCCCCTGCCGCTCCCCCGCCGGGGAAGGTCTTGGCGCGGTGGTTCTCGTCCTCGACCCCGTCCAGCGCGGCGTCCGCATCGGCCGTCCCGCCGCGCCGGGTGCCGGAGCGGCGGCGCTTCCGCGTCGCGGGAGCGTCGGCGCGCTCCTCCGCGACGCCCTGCTCGAAGGCTTCGTCGCCGACGTAGCCGAAGCTCTCGTGGTCACGCGCGGCGGCCTCGTCCGCGGCCTTCTCCCTGCGGCTGCGGCGGCGGCTCCGAGCAGGCTGGAGCTCGGTGGCCTGATCGTGCACGGCCGGGTCGACGCGACGAGGACGCAGGCCGAAGGCCACGCGCTCCTCGTCCTCCTCCTCGCTGCGGCCGACCATGACCTCGTACACCCCTCGCAGGCGCGAGGGGATCGACTCGACCGGGGTGGCGGTGAGCACCAGCACGCCGAGGGCGATCAGGGCGGAGTGGATGACGACCACCGCCACCGGGGGCAGCAGTGCCTCCAGCGGCGCCGCGGCCAGATAGCCGAGCACACCGCCGCCGCGGGCCAGCGCGTCGATGCCGTCGGCCGGGGCGGGCAGCCGCGCGGAGACCGAGGCGATCGCCGAGATCGCGGTGAGCAGGAGGGCGATGCCGATCACGATCCGGGTGTTGGCCCGCACCTGGTCGGGGCGGCGGAACATGCGCATCGCCCAGCCGGCCGCCAGCAGCGGGATCACCATGGAGGAGATGCCGAAGGTGCCGGCCACCACGGTGTGCACCGCGCCGAGCACGGGACCGGCGGACTGCCACCACTCCACGACCGCGACCAGCGCCGCGATCATGAGCAGGAACAGCGCGTAGCCGTCGCGACGCTGCTCGGGCGCCACCTCCCAGCGCTGCACGCCGATCGAGCGGACCATGCCGCCGACCATGCGGGCGATCGAGAGATAGCCGGAGCGCACTGCGCGCACCGGCAGAGGGAGCGTCGAGGGGTCGTTCGCCCCGGAGCCGGTGGTGCGCGACGAGCCGGCAGCAGCGGTCCGGGAGGATCCTTTCGACGCACGTGCGGGGGAAGACGTACGTGTCGCCATGGCCCCGATGGTACATTCCGGGCCGCTCCGAGCCCGGGAGGCGGCGCTCACGGCCCCGTCACACCGGGACGCTCCGGGGGCCGGAGCGGGCGAAGGACCCTCGAACGGCCGGGGCCCCTGGAACGGTCGGGGCCCCGGGACAGGCCGGGGAGGGGATCAGGACTCGATGACGATGGGGATGATCATCGGGCGACGACGCAGCCGCCGGGAGACGTAGCGACCCACCACGCGGCGCATGACCTGCTGCAGCTGATAGGTGTCGCGTCGGTCGGGCCGGTCGGCGACAGCCTGCTCGAGCGCCGTGACGATCTCGGGGCGGATCTGTTCGAACACCTGGTCGTCCTCCGCCACGCCGCGGGCGTGGATCTCGGGACCGGCGATCAGCGCACCGGTCTCGGAGCTCACCACGGCGAACAGGGAGATGAATCCCTCGTCGCCGAGGATGCGGCGGTCCTTGAGGTCCGCCTCGGAGATCTCCCCGACGCTGGCGCCGTCCACGTAGACGTAGCCGTTGGGCACCGCGCCGACGGTGGTGGCCACCCCGTCCCTGAGGTCGATCACGTGGCCGTCCTCCGCCAGCACGATCCGCTCCCGCGGAACGCCCGTGGACTCCGCGATCCGACCGTTGGCGATCAGGTGGCGCACCTCGCCGTGGATCGGCAGGACGTTCCTCGGGCGCACGATGTTGTAGCAGTACAGCAGCTCGCCCGCGCTGGCATGGCCCGAGGTGTGCACGGTGGCGCTGCCCTTGTGGATCACCTCCGCGCCGAGCGCCATCAGGCCGTTGACCACGCGGAACACCGCGTTCTCGTTGCCGGGGATGAGGGAGGAGGCCAGGATGACCACGTCGCCCGGGCCCACGCTGACCCGGTGGTCGCGCTGGGCGATCCGCCCCAGCGCCGCCATCGGCTCGCCCTGACTGCCGGTGCACATCAGCACCACCTGCTCCTCGGGGAGTCCGTCGATCCGCTTGACGTCGACGAGGGTGTCCTCCGGGACGTCCAGGTAGCCCATCTCCGCGGCGATGCCCATGTTGCGCACCATCGAACGGCCCACGAAGGCGACCTTGCGCCCGTGCGCGGCGGCGGAGTCGAGCACCTGCTGGACGCGGTGCACGTGGCTGGAGAAGGACGCGACCACGATCTTCTGCCTCGCCCGCGCGAAGATCGCGTCCAGGGTGGGGCCGATCTCCTTCTCGGCGACGGTGAAGCCGGGCACCTCGGCATTGGTGGAGTCCGTCATGAACAGGTCCACCCCCGCCTCGCCCAGCCGGGCGAAGGCGCGCAGGTCGGTGATCCGGCCGTCCAGGGGCAGCTGGTCCATCTTGAAGTCGCCGGTGTGCAGGACCGTGCCGGCCGGTGTGGTCACGTGCACCGCGAGGGCATCCGGAATGGAGTGGTTGACCGCCACGAACTCGCAGTCGAAGGGGCCGAGGCTCTCTGTCTGCCCTTCCTCGACCACTTGGGTGATCGGCCGGATGCGGTGCTCCCTGAGCTTCGCCTCGAGGAAGGCGAGAGTGAGGCGGCTGCCCACCAGTGGGATGTCGGGCTTCTGCCGCAGCAGGTAGGGCACCGCGCCGATGTGGTCCTCGTGGCCGTGGGTGAGCACGATCGCCGCGACGTCGTCGAGCCGGTCGGCGATGACGGCGAAGTCCGGCAGGATCAGGTCGACCCCGGGCTGGGTCTCCTCGGGGAACAGCACCCCGCAGTCGATGATCAGCAGCCGCCCCTCGAACTCGAGGACCGTCATGTTGCGGCCGACGTCACCGAGACCGCCCAGCGGGATCACGCGCAACGTGCCCGGGCCGAGCTGCGGGGGCGGATCGGGCCGCTCGCTGAGGACGGGGGACATCGGGACCTCCGGGCCGGGTCAGAGGAGGCCGGCGGCATCCAGCGCGGCGGAGAGCATCCGCAGCTGGTCGGCGTCGGCGGGGACGTGGGGTCCGCGCATCACGGCATGGGGCAGGACGCCCTGGAGGTGGAGCGCGGCCTTCGCCGCCACCGCCCCCGGCATCCGGGACATGATCGCCTCGACCACCGGCGCCAGCTGCCGGTGCGCCTCGAGCGCGGCGGGGAGATCCGAGCGGTCGGTCGCCTCGACCATCAGCTTCTCGAGGTCGCCGGCGACCTGCCCCACCACGGAGACCAGGCCGGAGGCGCCGATCGAGAGCCAGGGCAGGTTCAGTCCGTCCTCGCCCGAGTAGTAGACGAGATCGGTCTGCGCCATGATCAGGCTCGCCTGCTGGAGGTCGGCCTTGGCGTCCTTGACGGCACGGATCCGCGGGTTCTCCCCGAGCCGCAGCAGCGTCTCTGTGCTCAGCGGCGTCCCGGTGCGCCCGGGGATGTCGTAGAGCATCACCGGGAGCTCGGTCGCGTCGGCGACCGCCGTGGTGTGCGCGACGACCCCGGCCTGACTGGGCTTGGAGTAGTACGGGGTCACGACCAGCAGGCCGTCGACCCCGAGCTCGGCGTGCTCGCGCGCGAGGTCGATGGAGTGGGCGGTGTCGTAGGTGCCGACCCCGGCGACCACGGTCGCCTCCGAGCCGACGGCGTCGAGCACGGCGCGGGTGAGAGCGAGCTTCTCGACGTCGGTGAGGGTCGGGGCCTCCCCGGTGGTGCCGGAGACGACGATCATGTCGTTCCCGTGCTCCACCACATGAGCGGCCAGCCTCTGGGCGGCGTCGAGATCCACCCCGTGCCCGTCCTCGGTGAGCGGGGTGACCATCGCGGTCCCCACCGCGCCGAACGGCCGCGCGGGGCGCTGGTCGGTGCTGGTCATGATCTCCTCCCGGAAAAGTCCTGCTGCCTGGAGCCTAGTCCAGGCCGGCGCCGGCTCAGCGCTGTGACGCGATGCCGAGATCGACGAGGATCGCGAGCGGGGTGCGCTGGCGCCCCTGGCCCAGCGGATTGTCCGCGAAGGTCGCCTCGAGGTTCTCGTGCGGGGTCGCGACGTCGGACCCCAGCACGTTGCGGCCGATGTCGTTGGCGTCCATCACCACGGTGCCCACGAAGCTGTCGCGGAGCCAGGTCGGGATGTCCGCGCCGCGGATCGCGGCGGAGATCCGCGCGGAGACGGCGTCCGGATCCTTCGGGGGCAGCTTCGCGGAGACGTTCGAGGGGAAGGCGGAATAGGGCGTGGGCCCGTCGATCGCCCGCACGTTCGCGCCGACGACCTCGTAGAACAGTCCCTTGCGACCGATGGCCTTGCCGGCGGCGCCCGCGGCGGAGGCGGCGAGCACGCGAGGCAGGCCGACCTCGCGGATCGCGAGCTCCATGGTGGTGGGATCGCCCAGGCCGATGCCCGCGGGGGTGCGGCTGACGAAGCGGCTGAGCACCTTCGCGGAGCGGCGGGGGCGGATCTCCCAGGTGTACCAGGAGCGTCCCTGGGTGATCGCGACGATCTTCTCGCTGATCACGAAGTACCAGGGCGCGCCGTCCGGGACCAGGTCGCCCGGCAGGCCCGCGGCGAAGCTCTCGACGCGCTCGCGGACCAGCGACTCGACGTCGTCCTCCCGGCTGACCAGGGCGGTCTGCAGCGGCAGGCGGCGCCAGGTGCGGGAGTCGACGGCGGAGACCAGGTCGAGCTCCTTCTCGGGGTTGGCGACGTAGTCGCTCTTGGCCGCCTCGGCGGGCTCCACGGCCGGGACGGCGCGCGGTGCGTCCGGCGCCGGGGCGGGGGACGTCGCGGCCTCGTCCGCCGAGCCGCCGAGCGCACGGACCGCGCCCTCGGCGTCGTCGAAGAAGGTGCGCATCCACAGCTCGACGTTCAGCAGGCGCCAGAACATGAGCGTCCCGTGGTTCTCGGGGTGCGCGATGTAGTCGTCGAACAGCGCGAGCACGCTCGGGGCGTCGAAGAAGGGGCGCGAGGCGAAGGACTCCGAGGCGAACACCTCCCGCAGCTGCGGGGCGATCGAGCGGAACCACTCCCCCTCCGGGGTGGTGAACCCGATCTTGTTGCGCCGCTGGGAGATCATGTCGGGCAGGATCCCGTCCATGGACTCGCGCAGGATCCGCTTGTTCCAGCCGTCGTGGATGATCGCGGACTCGTCGAGGGAGAACAGGAACTTCAGCAGCTCCTTGTCGACGAACGGGACACGGCCCTCGATGCTGAAGCGCATCGTGTTCTTGTCCTCGTAGCGCAGCAGCGAGGGCAGCGAGGCGCGGAAGGTGTCCTCGAGCAGGCGCTCCTTGAGATCGTCCTGGACCGAGCTGACCTTCTCACCGCTGTGATCGGCCACGAAGCCCGAGTTCAGCAGCGCCTCGATCGGCACCGAGGTGCGGCCGGAGAACTTGGTGCGGGCGAGCTTGCGGAGGATGTCGCGGGAGCCGGCGATCTCGCTCGCGAGCTCCTTGAACCGCTTCTGGCGGCGCAGCTGACGCAGGTAGACGTAGAAGTAGGGGTTGTAGCCCGCCATCATCTCGTCGGCGCCCTGGCCGTCCAGCAGCACCGTGACGTGGTCGCTGGCCTCGCGCATCACCGCGTACTGCGCGTAGGGGCCGGTGGAGATGATCGGCTCCTCCTGGGTGCGCACGAAGTCGTGCAGGTCCTCCAGGAAGGCGTCGGGGCGGGGACGGATCTTGTGAGAGGTGATCTGGCCGCGGTAGTCGTCCAGCAGCGCGTCGACGTAGCGCTCCTCGTCGTTGGAGGAGTTGGGGAACACGGCCGAGAAGGTGTTCTGCCGGGAGCCGACAGCGCTGTAGCCCTCGTCGCCGGGCTGCTCGCGCAGCTGGCGGGCGATGACCGCGGCCACCGCGGAGGAGTCGAGGCCGCCGGACAGCGAGGTGCCGACGGGGACCTCGGACTGCAGGCGCAGTCGCACCGACTCCTGGAAGCGCTCACGGTACTCGTCCACGACCGACTGGTCGTAGGCGCGGCTGGGACGGGCCGCGATCTCTCGCAGCTCCTCCTGGAGGCGGGTGAAGGAGGTGACCTCGGTGCCGTCGGGACGGATCTCGAGCACCTCTCCCGACATCAGCCGGCTGACCCCGGCGAAGAAGGTCTGCGAGTCGTCGTCCTGGATGCGGAACTTCAGGTAGCGGTAGACGGCGCGGTGGTCCGGCGCGGCCTCGAACACGCGAGCGGCCAGCAGCGAGCGGACCTCGGAGCCGAACACGACCCGCGGGGCGCCCTCGCCCGCGGCGGGGTCGATCCAGTAGTAGAGCGGCTTGATGCCGAAGTGGTCCCGGGCGATGGTGACGGTGCCGGTCTCGGCGTCGTGGATCGCGAAGGCGAACATGCCGTTGAAGCGGTCGTAGGCCGCAGTGCCCCATTCCGCGTGCGCCTCGAGCAGCACCTCGGTGTCCGAGTCCGTGCGGAAGCTGTGCCCGAGCTCCTCGAGCTCCGCCCGCAGCTCGAGGTAGTTGTAGGTCTCGCCGTTGTAGACGATCGTGTAGCGGCCGTCCGCCGTGGTCATGGGCTGTGCGCCGTGCTCACGGTCGATGATGGCCAGCCGGCGGTGGGCGAGTCCGGTCTCGCCGTCGGCGAAGAGACCCTCGCCGTCGGGACCGCGGTGGGCCAGTGCGCTGCTCATCCGGCGGGCGATGCCCTCGGTGTCAGCGCCGAATCCGTAGGTGCCGGCGATTCCGCACATGGGACGGGTCCTTTCGAGGGGGTCGACTGCGTTCCGCAGCCCGGAGGCTCGTCCCGGGGCGGTGGGGCGTGGGACACGCCTCCGACGGCTCCGGGTGCGCGGGCGGACCGGGTTCGGCCGCCTGAGCCTATCAACGGGGCGAGGCGCCCCGAGGCAGGCGCGACGTGAGATTCAGCGGCCCCGGCGGGAGAGCACGAGATCCTCGCCGTCGACGCCGATCTCGAGGTCGTCCAGCGACGTGACCAGCGCTCCCGCGAGCGGCGCGAGGTCCCCGGCGGCGGTGGTGCTGGTCACGGCGACGGTGCCGGCACCGGCGCTCGTGCCCGAGCGCAGACCCCCGAGGGAGTCCTCGACGACGATGCAGTCCGTGATCGGTCGACCCAGCCGCTCGGCGCCGAGCAGGTAGGCCTCCGGGTCCGGCTTGCCGCGACGGACCTGGTCGGCCGTGACCATGCCGGCGGGAACGGCGAGACCGGTGCGCGACCAACGGGCCTCGAACAGCTCCCGGGTGCAGGAGGTGACGATCGTCCAGGTGGGACGTCCCAGCTGTGCGGCGGCCTCGTCGAGCTCGCGCAGGAACCGTTCAGTGCCCGGCAGCACCACGATCCCCTCGAGGTCGGAGATCTCGAGCTCCTCGATGCGCCGATGGGCCGCGTCGAGCCGGGAGTCGTCGAGCTCGGGCAGGAGCTCGGCGAGCACCTGACGGGCGGGCCTGCCGTGCTGCTCCGGGCCGAACTCGAGGTCCGTGCCGAGCTCGCCCAGCAGCTGGTTCCAGGATCTCTCGACCGCCGGTCCCGAGTCGATGAGGGTGCCGTCCATGTCGAGCAGCAGCGCGTCGGCGCGCGCCGGCAGGGGCAGCTCCGGGGCCAGGGCGGGAGCGGGGTCCGAAGCAGCGGTCATGGTTCCAGAATCTCATATCCCCCGCGGACCGGTGCACCGCATCCGTGCAGGTGATCGTAGAGTGTCGAGCATCATGAGCACCGCGTCACCGACGGCCCCCGGCCCGCGCCCCACGGCCGAGCGACGGGTGCGCACGATCCGGCGGACCGGGCTCTCCATCGGCGTCGCCACCGGTCTGTACGGAATCTCCTTCGGCGCTCTGGCGACCGCCTCGGGGCTCGACGTGTGGCAGGCGATGGTGCTCTCCGCGGTGATGTTCACCGGCGGCAGCCAGTTCGCCTTCATCGGTGTGGTCGGAGGCGGCGGCTCGGCGCTCGGCGCGGCGCTCGCCTCGGTCCTGCTGGGGATCCGCAACACCCTGTACGGCCTGATCCTCGCCCCCTCCCTGCCGCGCGGCGGACTGCGCGGGTTCGCCCGGGCGCAGCTGACGATCGACGAGTCCGCGGCGCTGGCGGCCTCCGGCACCACGACCGAGGAGAAGCGCGCCGGGTTCTGGGCCGCCGGCGTCTGGGTGTACGTCTTCTGGAACCTGTTCTCCCTGGTGGGCGCGCTGGCCGGCCAGTTCGTCGCCGATCCTGCGGCGTGGGGCCTGGATGCCGCTGCGGCCGCCGCCTTCCTCGCCCTGCTGTGGCCGCGTCTGCGCAGCGGGGAGGCGGTCGCGATCGCGGTGGCCGCCGCCCTCGTGGCCCTGGTCACGGCCCCGTCGCTCCCGCCGGGCCTGCCGGTGCTGGCCGCTGCCGCGGTGGCGGTGGTCGCAGGTCTGCTGCCCTCCCGGCACCGGCCCGTCCACGGCTCGGGCCCTCGGACGGGGGACGCGCGCGGCGCCGAGGAGGAGGGACCCCGATGAGCCTGCTGTGGATCGCGGTGATCGCCGCGTCGGTGCTGTCCTTCGGCCAGAAGTGGCTGGGCTATCAGGCCCCTCCGGACGTGCTCGAGCGGCCGCGGGTCTCCCGGATCACGACCCTTCTGCCCATCGCGCTGCTGGGGGCGCTGGTGGCCGCGCAGACCGCGACCAGCGGTGCCCAGATCGTGCTGGACGCCCGGCTCGCCGGCCTCGCCGCGGCGATGGTGCTCCTCGCGCTGCGCGCTCCGTTCCTCGTGGTCGTGATCGCGGCCGCCGCGGTCGCGGCAGGGCTGCGGGCGCTGGGCTGGGCCTGAGTCGCCGCTCACGGTGACGGGACGCGCGGGGACCGGGGCTCTCGTAGAACCGGGGCTCTCGTGGAGGTGAGCGGCCCTCGCCCCGCGACGCTCAGCCCCGCGCGGCGTCGATCGCCCTCCTGGTGGCCATGCGCGCCCCCTTGCGGTCGCGCAGCGCGTCGTAGGCGAGCGCGAGCCGGAACCAGGCGCGCCATTCGCTCCCGGCACCGTCCTCGAGCGCGGTGCGGGCGGCCTCGAACTCCTCGCGGGGATCCCCGTCGATCGCCCCGGGCGGCGGCTCGTACCGTCCTGCCAACCGCCCGGCGGAGAGACCGAACAGCACCTCGCGCCAGGTCACCCACACGGTGAGCACGAGCAGGATCGCGATGCCGAGGGCCATGCCGTACCCCAGCGCGGACCCGGCACGGACGAAGCCCCAGGCGATCCAGCCCAGGCCCCAGGCGTACGCCGCGGTGACCAGGACCAGGACGGTGACGAGGATTCTGTCCTTCATGTGCGCGGGACCCGTCTCAGCCGAGATCCATGTAGCCGTCCAGGCCCACGGTGAGGCCCGGGTGCGCGGCGACCTCGCGCACGCCCAGCAGCACGCCGGGCATGAAGCTGATGCGGTCGAAGGAATCGTGGCGGAGCACGAACTGCTCCCCCACCCCGCCGAACTGGACCACCTCGTGGGCGACCAGGCCGCGCTGGCGCACGGCGTGGACGTGGATGCCGTCGACCACGGCGCCGCGGGCGCCGTCGGGGTCCTTCTCGGTCGCGTCCGGCACCTCGCCGAGCCCCGCGGCGGCGCGGCCGCGGGCGATCGCCGACGCCGTGTGGCGGGCGGTGCCGGAGGGGGCGTCGAGCTTGTTCTCGTGGTGCATCTCGATGATCTCGGCGCTGTCGTAATAACGCGCCGCGACCTCGGCGAAGCGCATCGCGAGCACCGCGCCGATCGCGAAGTTCGGCGCGATCAGCACGCCCACGCCCGGTGCCCCGTCCAGCCGTGCGCGCAGCCTCTCGAGCCCGTCCTCGGTCCAGCCGGTGGTGCCGACCACCGCATGGATGCCGTGCTCGACGAGCCATCCGACGTTCTGGGCGGTCGCGGAGGGGACGGTGAGATCGATCGCGACCTCGGCACCGGCCTCGGCGACCGCGTCCAGGGAGTCACCGCGGCCGATGCCCGCGACCAGTTCGAGATCGGGGGCCTCGTCGACGGCGCGGCAGGCGGCGGCGCCCATGCGTCCGGAGGCCCCGAGCACGGCGACGCGGGTGGGGCGGGACGGGGTCTGGTCCATGGGGATCTCCTCGGAGGTCGACGGCGGGGGTGGTGCGGGAAGGGGTCGAGCAGGTGGTCAGCGCTCGCGCGCTCAGCCCTCGGGACCGACCTCGACCCGGCTGCTGAAGGAGTCTGCCAGGCGAGCGGCGAGGTGGCGCACGTCGCGGACGTCGACCGCGCCGATCCGCTCGAGGGTCTCGTCGACGCTGGTGTAGCGGCCGTGGACGAGCTCGATGGTGCCCAGGCGGCCCATCCGCGAGCTGGTGTCCTCGAGCCCCAGGGCGAAGGAGCCGGTGATCTGTCCCTTGGCACGGGAGAGCTCGAGCTCGTCGATGCCCTCGGCGCCCATCCGCGCCAGCTCCTCGGCGAGCAGCTCGACCACCTGGGTGGTGCGCCCGGGCCGGCAGGCGGCGTACATCCCGAACAGGCCCGCATCGCGGTACCCGGCGCTGAAGGAGTACACCGAGTAGGCCAGGCCCCGCTGTTCGCGGATGTTCTGGAACAGTCGCGAGGACATCCCGCCGCCGAGCACGGACATCAGCACCGAGAGGGCGTGGCGGTCCTCGCTGAGTGCGGTGAGTCCGCGGCCGCCGAGGTAGATGTGGTTCTGCTCGGTGGGCCGCAGGAGACGGTGCGGGGCGAGCGCGGCGACGTCGCCGGGGGCGCCGGCAGCCGTCGCGCCCGCCGTCTCGCGCGATCGGTGCGAGGGCAGCGCTCCCTGCCTCAGGGACCACCCGCCGCGCGCCAGACCGGCCTGCAGCAGGCCCGACAGCTCCTCGTGGTCGATGTCGCCGACGGCGGTGACCACCAGGTTGTCCGGGCGGTAGTGCTCGCCGTAGTGCGCCCGCACGTCCGCGATGTCCAGCGCGTCCACGCTTGCGGCGGTCCCGCCGACGGGCCGGCCGAGCGCCGTGTCGGGCCCCAGCACGTCCGCGAGGAAGGTCTCGTAGCCGATGTCGTTCGGGTCGTCCTCGGCCATCGCGAGCTCCTCGAGGATGACCTCGCGCTCGGTGGCCAGGGCGTCCTGCTCGAGCACGCTCGCGGTGATCATGTCGGTGAGGACGTCCACCGCCATCGGCACGTCGGCCGAGCGGACCCGACCGTAGTAGAGCGTGTGCTCCTTGGCGGTGACGGCGTTGGAGTCGCCGCCCACCTCGTCGAAGGCGGCGGCGATGTCCATCGCGCTGCGCCGGCGGGTGCCCTTGAACAGCAGGTGCTCGAGCGCGTGGGTCGAGCCCGCATGGGCCGGTGCCTCGTCGCGGGAGCCCACCGGGAGCCACAGTCCGATGCTGGCGCTGCGCACGCTGCGGTCGGTCTGGGTGAGCAGGCGGACTCCTCCGGGAAGGATGCTGCGCCGCACGCCGGTGGCGGCGTCCAGCATCACGTCGGAGGCGGGATCGTCGTAGACAAGGTCGAGAGGCATCGATCGATTGTTCCACGCTCCGGCCCGTGCGCGGTCGTGCGCTGCGCCACCTCCGCCCTCCGGGCACGGACGCGACGGGGAGGCACCCTCGCGGATGCCTCCCCGTCACGTCGCGCCGGCCGGAGCCGACGGGTGGATCACACCGCGGCGTCGGCCTCGGAGGAGGCGGACTCCTCGGAGCCCTCCTCGTCCTCGATCACGCCGAGGGAGATCTTGCCGCGGGCGTCGATCTCCCGGATCTCGACCTCGATCTTCTGACCGACCTTGGCGACGTCCTCGACGTTCTCGACCCGCTTGCCGCCGTTGAGCTTGCGCAGCTGGGTGACGTGGAGCAGACCGTCCTTGCCCGGGGTCAGCGAGACGAAGGCGCCGAAGTCGACCACGCGCACGACGGTGCCGAGGTAGCGCTCGCCGACCTCGGGGACCATCGGGTTGGCGATCGCGTTGACCGCGGAGCGCGCGGCCTCCGCCGAGGGGCCGTCGGTGGCGCCGATGTACACGGTGCCGTCGTCCTCGATGGTGATGTCCGCACCGGTGTCGTCCTGGATCTGGTTGATCATCTGGCCCTTCGGGCCGATGACCGCGCCGATCTTGTCGACCGGGACGGTGACCGCGAGGACGCGCGGGGCGTAGGGGCTCATCTCGTCGGGGGCGTCGATCGCCTCGCCGAGCACGCCCAGGATCGCGAGGCGGGCCTCGTGGGCCTGGGACAGCGCACCGGTGAGCACGGAGGCGGGGAGGCCGTCGAGCTTGGTGTCGAGCTGGATCGCGGTGACGAACTCGGAGGTTCCGGCGACCTTGAAGTCCATGTCGCCGAAGGCGTCCTCGGCACCGAGGATGTCGGTGAGGGCCGCATAGCGGGTCTCACCGTCGACGGTGTCGGAGATCAGTCCCATGGCGATGCCCGCCACCGGGGCGCGCAGCGGCACACCGGCGTTCAGCAGCGACAGGGTCGAGGCGCAGACCGAGCCCATCGAGGTGGAGCCGTTGGAGCCGAGGGCCTCGGAGACCTGCCGGATCGCGTAGGGGAACTCCTCGCGGCCGGGCAGGACGGGCGTGATCGCGCGCTCGGCGAGCATGCCGTGGCCGATCTCGCGCCGCTTTGGGGAGCCGACGCGACCGGTCTCGCCGGTGGAGTACGGCGGGAAGTTGTAGTGATGGACGTAGCGCTTGCGCTCGACCGGCCCGAGGGAGTCGATCTGCTGCTCCATCTTGAGCATGTTCAGCGTGGAGACGCCCAGGATCTGGGTCTCGCCGCGCTGGAACAGGGCGGAGCCGTGGACCCGCGGGAGCACCTCGACCTCGGCGGAGAGCGCACGGATGTCGCGCAGTCCACGGCCGTCGATGCGGACGCCCTCGGTGAGGACCTTCTTGCGCACGACCTGCTTGGTCAGAGAGCGGAACGCCCCGGAGACCTCCTTCTCGCGGCCCTCGAGCTGCGCACCCTCGGCGGAGAGCTCCTCGGTGACCTCGGCGAGCAGCTGCTCGGTGCGCTCCTCGCGCTCGGTCTTGGCGGCGATGGACATGACCTCGGCGAGACGGTCGGCCGCGGCGGACTCGACGATGCCGTAGGCGTCCTCCTGGTAGTCCAGGAACAGCGGGAACTCGCGCACCGGCTTGGCGGCCTTGTCGGCCAGCTCCTGCTGGGCGACGCAGAGGCTGCGGATGAACACCTTCGCGGCCTCGAGGCCCTCGGCGACCACGGACTCGGTCGGGGCGATCGCGCCCTGCTCCTTGATGAGGGTCCAGGCGTTGTCGGTGGCCTCGGCCTCGACCATCATGATCGCGACGTCCTGGTTCCCCGCCTCGTCCTCCACGATGCGGCCGGCGACGACCAT
This sequence comes from Brachybacterium sp. AOP43-C2-M15, assembly GCF_052446295.1. Lineage (NCBI taxonomy): Bacteria > Bacillati > Actinomycetota > Actinomycetes > Micrococcales > Dermabacteraceae > Brachybacterium > Brachybacterium sp. AOP43-C2-M15. The sequence continues at coordinate 199,237 of NZ_JBQSWB010000005.1, read as the reverse complement.
CGAGAAGACGGCCTCGTCGAGCTGGGAGAAGGTCGGGAACGCGACCCACTGGCCGCCGCCCTGGGCGTCGGGCATGAGGGCGATGCGCACACCGCCGACGGGGCCGGAGAAGGGCAGTCCGGAGATCTGGGTGGAGGCGGAGGCGCCGTTGATGCCGACGACGTCGTAGGCGTCGTCCGGCCCGCAGGCCATGACGGTCAGGACGACCTGGACCTCGTTGCGCAGGCCCTTGACGAAGGCCGGGCGCAACGGGCGGTCGGTGAGACGGCACGCGAGGACGGCGTCGGTGCCGGGACGGCCCTCACGACGGAAGAACGAGCCGGGGATGCGACCCGCGGCGTACATCCGCTCCTCGACGTCGATGGTGAGCGGGAAGAAGTCGAAGTGGTCCTTCGGCTTGTTCGACACGGCGGTCGCCGAGAACACCATGGTGTCGTCGTCGAGGTAGACGGCGACGGCGCCGGCGGCCTGCTGGGCGAGACGCCCGGTCTCGAAGCGGACCTCGCGACGGCCGTAGGAGCCGTTGTCGATGACTGCGGTGGTGGCGGTGATGTCAGGGCCTTCCATGGCCATGTGTATCTCCTTGAGTGAAGGGGTGCCCTGCCGGCGCGGCCTTCGTCAGTCATCCGCGGCGGGCGGAGGACTCCGGAGCTCCGGGTCTCTGTCTCCGTCTCCGCAGATCACTGCCGAGGACCGAACCTGGTCGGGGCGGGGGACGAGGGCGCCCGTCGCGATGATCGCGACGGGCACATGAAACCGCCGCCCGCCCTCAGGGGCGAGCGGCGGCGAGGATCACCGGCGGAGGCCGAGACGCTTGATCAGCGAACGGTACCGCTCGATGTCGACGCTCTGCAGGTACTGCAGGAGGCGCTTGCGCTGACCGACCAGCAGCATCAGACCACGACGCGTGTGGTGGTCGTGCTTGTGGGTCTTGAGGTGCTCGGTCAGGTAGGTGATGCGGTGGGTCAGGAGCGCGACCTGGACCTCGGGCGAACCGGTATCGCCCTCGCCGGTCGCGTACTCCGAGATGATCGCCTGCTTGGTGGCGGTGTCGAAGGCCATGTGGTTCTCCTTGGGTCGTTGCGCGGCGCTCCGGGACCTGATGTCCGGGCTCTGGGACGAGCGGGCCCCGAGCGCACGAGCCCGAGGGCAGGTGCTGCGAGATGGGGTGGGATCGCTCTCCGCGGCCGATGTGACGGCCCCGGAAGGATATCAGTCGGCGCTCTCGCGACGGGAGGTCTCCGCGGCGAGAGTGCGACGGGTCACCTCGACGTCCCTGGCCATCTGCTCGACCAGCGCCTCGACGGAGTCGAACTTCAGCGTGGGGCGCTGGTACTCGACGAACTCGAGACGCACGGTGTCCCCGTAGAGATCCAGGTCGTGGGCGCCGTGGACGTAGGCCTCGACGGTGCGCTCGGGCGCGCCGTCGGGCTCGAAGGTGGGGTTGGTGCCGATCGAGATGGTGGCGGGCGCCCCGGCCAGGGGGGTGACGCCGAGGTGCGCGGGTGCCTGTTCGGTGACGGTGAGGAAGCCGGCGTAGACGCCGTCGGCGGGGATCAGCCCGGCCGGGTGCGGGCCCAGGTTCGCCGTCGGGAAGCCGAGCTCGCGACCGCGCCGGAAGCCGTGGTGCACGACGTCGGTGACCGTGTGGAGCCGACCCAGCGCCTCGTTCGCGACCCGCACCTCGCCCTCGAGCAGGTCGCGGCGGATGCCGGAGGAGGAGATGCGGCCGCTCCCGGTGCCCTCGGGGCCGAGCTCGTCGACCGTGACCACCTCGAATCCCAGCGACTCGCCGAGAGAGCGCATGGTGCGGATGTCGCCGGAGTTGGCGCGGCCGAACAGTGCGTCCTCCCCCAGCACGATGCACTCGGCCCCCAGACCCTCGACCAGGAAGATCCGCACGAAGTCCTCGGGCGAGTGCTGGGCGAAGTCGAGGGTGAACTCGAGATCGAGCACCCCGTGCATCCCGGCCAGCAGGAGCAGCCGGTCGCGGTCCTCGTGGCCGGTCAGCAGCGGTGTCCGGGCGGGGTCGCCCATCACGTGGCGCGGATGCGGCCAGAAGGTGAGGGCGACGGGGGCGAGCGAGCGGGCGTCCGCGTGGCGGCGGAGCTGGTCCAGCACGAAGCGGTGTCCGCGGTGGACCCCGTCGTAGTTGCCGATCGAGACCGCGGTCGCACCGAGATCGGCGGGCACCTCCTGCACGGAGTGCCAGATGGGGACGCGGGTCACGACGCGGTCAGGTCCTTCCGGGGCGGGGTGCGCTCGCACCGTGGGGCAGGGTGCTCGCACCGAGAGGCTGGGTGCGCACCGAGGGGCAGGGTGCGCGCCGAGGGCGGGCGCCGGAGTGCGGCGCGGCGTCGGGAACGCCGGTGCACACTGTAGCGCTCGGCGAGGAGGTCGCGAGGACGTCGCCGGTTCACGTCGACACACCGTGGCACTGTCACGAAGATCCCGCCGGATCCCCTGCTGACCGCCCGTCGGCGCGTGCGCTGTGACGAAGGTCGGACTCCGGTCCTCTGTCCCGTCGCGCCGACGCTCCGTTAGTCTGAGGGGCAAGGCGGCGCCGGGGAGGGACCCCTGTGCCCTTCCGTGCGATGCAGCGGGAGCAGTCACGACGGCCGCCGAGAACGGATCGGAATCCATGACGAACGTGACCGACACGGCCGCGCTGGGCGGCCCGTCCCGACCCACCGACCGCCGCGGCCGTCGGCGGGTCGCCCTCCTCCTGGTGGCGATCATCGCCGTCATCGCCGTCGTGCTCACCGGCGGGGCGCTGGCCTACGCCAAGCAGTTCGACGGCCGCGCGCTCCCGGGCACCACGGTGCTCGGGCAGGACGTCGCCGGGAAGACCCCTGAGGAGATCTCCGCCCTCGTCGCCGAGCGCGCCGAGTCCGTGACCGTCGAGGTCACCGCCGGCGACCAGCAGGTCGAGGCGACCCTCGCCGAGCTCGGCGCGGACGTCGACGCCGACGCCACCGCCCACGCAGCGGTGGACCGCGACGACTCCTTCCCCAGCGTGATCGCCTCGACCTGGTCGGGCGAGCACGCGGTGGCCCCCGTGGTCTCCGTCGACGAGGCGAGGACCGCGGAGTTCGCCGAGGGGCTGATCCCCGAGGACCGCACCTCCCCCGTGGATGCGAAGGTCACCTTCGACGAGGACGAGCAGGTCTGGAACGCCGTCCCCGGCACCAACGGCCAGGGCGTGGATCCGCAGACCCTGGTGGACGCCGTGACGAAGAGCGCCCCCGCCCTCGAGGACTTCAGCGTCGAGCAGCCGGTCGAGGAGATCGCCCCCTCGATCACCACCGAGGACGCCGAGGAGGTCGTCGGCACCATCGCCGATCTGCTCGAGCAGCCGATGTCCATCTCCGGCGCCGACGGTGAGACCCATGAGGTCTCCGCCGAGCGCCGCAACAGCTGGATCTCCGTGGTCCCCGACGAGTCCGAGCGGACGCTGACCATCGCGGTGGACGAGGACTCGGTGCGCGAGTGGGTCGCGGCCCGTGCCGACAGCGACGCCGTCGACCCCGAGGACGGCATCGAGCAGATCGACGAGGACGGCGAGGTGGTCAAGGTCCTCACCGAGAAGAAGGACGGCCTGGAGATCACCAACACCGACGCGGTCGCCGACGAGCTGATCACCGCGCTCAAGGGCACCACGCCCCTCGAGGCCGCCTTCGAGACCCGGAAGCTCGAGTCCGAGGTCGAGCAGGTCGACGCGCCGAAGTCCGAGGACGACGAGGAGTCCGACGAGGACTCCACGAACGAGGACGCGAAGGACGAGGACGAGAAGTCCGACGACGACGCGAAGTCCGAGGACGAGGAGGACGAGGCACCCGCCGCGCCCACCGGTGAGAAGTGGATCGACGTGGACCTCTCCAACAAGACCGTGACGGCCTACGTGGGCGACACCCCGGTGTGGGGCCCCCGCTCGATGGTCGACGGCAAGGAGGGCAACGAGACCGTCACCGGCACCTTCGAGATCTACCTGCGCTACGACCGGCAGGACATGACCAACGCGGGCTACTACGACGAGGACGACCCGCGGTACTACTACACGCCGGACGTCCCCTGGGTGCAGTACTTCCACAACGGGTACGGCTTCCACGGAGCTCCGTGGCGCTCGTCCTTCGGGTACTCGGGCTCCCACGGCTGCATCAACATGCCGGTCTCGGATGCCAAGTGGCTCTACGACTGGGCCAGCATCGGCACCAAGACGGTGGTCCACCACTGACCTCGATCGATCCAGCGACGAAGGGCCCTTCCCGAGTTCTCGGGAAGGGCCCTTCGTCGACTCGTCGACCTCGCCGTTCGACGTCCGCGCCTGGGGTCAGCAGCGGGCGTCGGCGGGGACCACCAGGCGGGGGCGCCAGCGGGAGCCCTCGCGGCCGAGGACCGCGATCAGCCGACCCTCCGCGTCGAGGGCGGCCACGGGACGCTCCTCCCCCGGCGCCGGAGCCTCGCCGGACGGGCCGGTGCCGTCCCCGGCTCCCCCCGCCGGCGGCACGGTCGGCGTCTCCGGGGCCGCGATGCTCTGCCCCGTGCCGAGAGCTGCCACCTGCTCCGTGTCGACGGTGAGGACGGGCAGGACCCGGGCGGCGATCTCCCCCAGGCCGTGCAGGGGCAGCGCGACGTCGTCCCCCTCGCCGCGGGCGGGCACGTGCACCGCCCCGTCGAGGGTGAAGGGCCCCACGGCCGTGCGGCGCAGGGCCGTGAGGTGACCGCCGACGCCGAGCGCGGCGCCGAGGTCCCGAGCCAGGGCCCGGACGTAGGTGCCCGACGAGCAGTCGATCTCCGCGTCGAGGTCCAGGAAGGGCCCGTCCTGCTGCTGCCCGGTGATCTCGAAGCGGGAGACCCGCACGGGACGGGCGGGGAGGTCGACGTCCTCGCCGGCGCGGACCCGGGCGTACGCGCGCCGGCCGTCGATCTTGATCGCGCTCACCGACGAGGGCACCTGGAGGATGTCGCCCCGCAGCGCCCGGAGGTGCTGCTCGACGAGCTCCTGCGGGAGGTCGGCGGCCTCGGCCGCCTCGCCCAGCGGCTCACCCTCGCGGTCGTCGGTGGTGGTGGCCAGACCCAGCCGGATCCGGGCACGGTAGGTCTTGTCCAGCCCGACCAGATGGGTGAGCAGGCGCGTGCCCTGGCCGACGCCCAGCACGAGCAGTCCCGTGGCCATCGGGTCCAGCGTTCCCGCATGGCCGACCTTCTTCGTGCCCAGCAGCCATCGCAGCCGGGCCACGACGTCGTGGCTGGTGCGCTCGGGAGCCTTGTCGACCAGCAGGATGCCGTGCGGGGCGGAGGGGCTCACGCCCGCTCGCGGCCGGTGGCGTCGTCGGAACCGTCCTCGTCGTCCCCGTCCTCGGGGAGGTCCTGGGCGTCCGGCTCCTCGTCCTCCTCGCGCGGCTTGCGGTAGGGGTCCGCCTCGCCGGCGTAGGCCGCGCCGGCCTTGGCCTGCTCGAGCTCGGCATCGCGGCCGCGCGCCTCGCTGAGCAGATCCTCGATGATGCGCGCGTTCTCGGGCACCGCGTCGGCGATGAACTCGAGGGTCGGGGTCAGGCGCACGCCGGTCTGGCGACCGACCTCGCGACGCAGCATGCCGGTGGCGCTGACCAGCGCCGCGGCAGTCCCCTCGCGCTCCTCGTCGGAGCCGAAGACGGTGTAGAAGCAGGTGGCGTGCTGGAGGTCGCCGCTGACGCGCACGTCGGTGATCGTCACGAAGCCGAGCCGGGGGTCCTTGACCCGGGTGTCGAGCATGGTCGCGACGATGACCTTGATGCGGTCGGCGAGCTTGAGGGCGCGGGGATTGTCGGTCATGGGGTGTCGTTCTCCTGGTCGGCGGCGAGAGCTGCGAGCTCCTCGGCGCGGGGATGGTCGGTGGGGACCGCGAGCAGGACGTCGCGGTCGATGGACTGGTCGACCCGGTGGCGGAAGGCTCCGTCGGGGCTGAGGAGCCGCAGCCCCGCCTCCGCGAGCACGGCGGCGGCCTGATCGTGGGCGAGGGTGCGGCGGTTGACGGCGAGGGCGAGGCCGGCGCCGTCGCGCAGCAGGGAGCGCCACCCGGGGGCGGCGGCGCGCAGCACCTCGAGGGGTGAGCGCTGCCAGGCGCCACCGGCGCGGGAGCCGTGCTGGACACCGTAGGGCAGATCCGCGACGAGGGCATCGACGGAGCGGGACGGGAGTAGCTCCCCGATCCGGGTGGTGTCACAGCCGAGCAGGGTCAGGTGCTGGCCGCGGCCCTCGCGGAGGGCCTTCTTCTCGGCGGCGAACTCGACCTCGAGCCGGGTGCCCAGCTGCTCCCCGCGCACGGTGAGCCTCGTGCTGTCCAGCGTGTGCCGATACCGGTGATCGCGCAGCCAGGTGCTCAGGAACGTCCGGTAGGCGTCGACGTCCTTGCGATCGATCTCCGCCCCGAGCGGGCTGAGACCGAGGCGCAGGGCCCGGTTGAGCGTGGTCCCGCGGCCGCACAGCGGATCGAGCAGCGCCAGGGCCCCGTCGAAGAGGCCGGCGCGCCGGGTGGACAGCGCCGCGGCGAGATTCACCAGCATCGCGGTGAACTGCTCGTTGGTCTTGCCGGGGTAGCGCAGGATCGTCTCCAGATCCGCGCTGTGATGCAGCGTGCCGGGGAGATCGCGAGGCCGCAGCAGCGGAGCGGTGCCGGCAGGACCCTCCTCGGCCACGTCCAGCACCCCGAGGGCCGAGGACAGCGAGCCGAGCAGACGCCCGAGGTCCGCCTCGTCGGCCGTGGCGGTGCCTCCGTGGTCCTGGCGCACCTCGAGGGCGGCCATCCCGCCGATGCTCCGCTCCCGCAGCGCGGGCACGGACCCCAGGTGGGCGCCGAGCACCCAGCGGGCCTCGGCGACCGCGAGACCGCCCGCGGCCTGTGCGTAGACACGATTGGCCGAGGGCGCGCGCAGGACGAGCGACACCTCGGCCATCGTGGACTCCTCCCCCGCGGGATGCGGTCGGGCGACCCGCAGGGCGCCCGACCGCCCCAGGATCAGCTGCGGGGCTTCTCCTGCATCTCGTAGGTCGTGATGACGTCCTCGAGCTGCAGGTCGTTGTACGAGCCCAGGTTGATGCCGCACTCGTAGCCCTCGCGGACCTCGGTGACATCGTCCTTGTACCGCCGCAGGCCGGCGATCTCGATGTTCTCGGACACGACCACACCACCGCGGGTGATGCGGGCCTTCGCGCCGCGCTTGATGAGACCGCTGCGCACGATCGAACCGGCGATGTTGCCGAACTTGGAGGAGCGGAAGATCTCGCGGATCTCCGCCGAGCCGAGCTCGACCTCCTCGTACTCCGGCTTGAGCATGCCCTTGAGGGCCTGCTCGATCTCGTCGATGGCGTTGTAGATGACCGAGTAGTACTTGATCTCCACGCCCTCGCGATCGGCGTACTCGGCGTTCAGGCCCTCGGCCCGCACGTTGTAGCCGACGATGACCGCGTTCGAGGCCACCGCGAGGTTGATGTTGTTCATCGTGATCGCGCCGACGCCGCGGTCGATGATGCGCAGGTCCACGCCCTCGCCGACCTCGATGCCCAGCAGCGACTCCTCCAGGGCCTCGACGGCACCGGCCGCGTCGCCCTTGAGGATGAGGTTGAGGGTCTCGACCTTGCCCTCGGCCATGTGCTTGTTGATGTCCTCGAGGCTGATCCGCTTGCGCGCCTTGGACAGCGACGCGGCACGCTTGGCGGCCTCGCGCTTCTCGGCGATCTGGCGGGCGGTGCGCTCGTCCTGGGCGACCAGGAAGGAGTCACCGGCGCCGGGCACCGAGGTCAGACCGAGCACCTGGACCGGACGGGACGGACCCGCCTCGGTGACGTTGTCGCCGTTCTCGTCGAGCATCGCACGGACGCGGCCGTGGCCGATCCCGCAGACGATCGCGTCGCCGACGTGCAGGGTGCCCTGCTGGACCAGCACCGTGGCGACCGGACCGCGACCGCGGTCCAGGTTCGCCTCGATGGACACGCCGCGGGCGTCCTTGTCGGCGTTCGCGGTGAGCTCCAGGGCGGCGTCCGCGGTGAGCAGGACGGCCTCGAGCAGCGAGTCGATGTTCTGGTTCTCGCGAGCGGAGACGTCGACGAACATCGTCTCGCCGCCGTACTCCTCGGCGATCAGGTTGTACTCGGTCAGCTGCTGACGGATCTTCTCCGGGTTGGAGTCCGGCTTGTCGATCTTGTTGACCGCGACCACGATCGGCACGTTCGCCGCCTGGGCGTGGTTGAGCGCCTCGATGGTCTGGGGCATCACGCCGTCGTCCGCCGCGACCACGAGGATCGCGATGTCGGTGACGTCGGCACCACGGGCACGCATGGCGGTGAACGCCTCGTGACCGGGGGTGTCGATGAAGGTGAGCGCGCGCTCCTGGCCCTCGTGCTCGACACCGACCTGGTAGGCGCCGATGTGCTGGGTGATGCCGCCGGCCTCGCCCGCGCCGACGGTCGCCTTGCGGATCGTGTCCAGCAGACGGGTCTTGCCGTGGTCGACGTGGCCCATGACCGTGACGACGGGGGGACGCGGGACACGGTCCTCGGCGTCCTCCTCGGCGAGCTCGGCGTCGAGATCGATGTCGAACTGCCCGAGCAGCTCGCGCTCCTCGTCCTCCGGGGAGACGATCTCGATCTTGTAGCCCAGCTCGGTGCCGAGCAGGTCGAAGGTCTCCTCGTCGAGCGACTGGGTGGCCGTGGCCATCTCGCCCATCGCGAACAGCACCGTGATCAGCGACGCGGGGTTGACGTCGATGCGGTCGGCGAAGTCGGTCAGCGAGGCGCCGCGACGCAGACGGATCGGGGTGTTCCCGTCGCCGCGCGGGATCGAGACGCCGCCCGGGGCGGGCGCCGACATCTGCTCGAACTCCTGGCGCTTCGCACGCTTCGACTTGCGGGAGCGGGCCGGCTTGCCGCCGCGCCCGAAGGCGCCCTGGGTGCTGCCGCGACCGCCGCGGCCGCGAGGACCGCCGCCGCCCATGGGGCCGCCGCCACCGGGACCGCCGGGACGACCGCCGGGACCGGGACGACCGCCGCGGCCGCGGCCGCCGCCCCCGCCCTGGTTGGCGTCGGCGAGGCCGCCGCTGGAGTGCTGGCGCATGATGCCCGGGGTGGGCATGCCGGGACGACCGGCCGGACGCGGCGAGCCCGACGGACGAGGTGCTCCGCCGTCACGAGGGGTGCGGCCGCCGGCCTGGTCGGTGCCGCCCGCACGCGGGGGACGCTGTCCCGGACGGGGCATGCCCTGCGAGCTGGCGAAGGGGTTGTTGCCGGGACGGGGGCCGCCCGGACGCGGACCGCCGTCGCCCTGCGGACGGCCGCCGCCCTGGCCCGGCTTGCGGGAGCCGGGGCGGGGCATGCCCTGCGAGCTGGCGAAGGGGTTGTTGCCGGGACGAGCTCCGCCGGGACGCGGCGAGGGACGCTCACCGCCGGGCTTCGGGGCCGGACCGGGCTTGGAGCCCGCAGGCTTCGCCGCGGCCGACGAGTCCTCGCCCGGGGCCTCGGCGCCCGACGGCGCGGTGCTGGACGTCTCGGCGGCGGGTGCTTCCGCAGCGGGCTTCTCGGCGGGGGTCTCCGGGGCGGGTGCCGCCGTCTCGGCGGCGGGTGCCGGGGTCGGCTCCACGGCCTTCTGCGCGGCGGGCTTCGCACCGGGCTTGGGGGCGCCGCCGGGCTTGGGGGCGCCGGAGGGGGTGGAGGACGAACCGGAGCCGCTCTTCTTCGCGGGAGCGTCGTCGCCGCTCTTGGCGGGGAGCTCCTCACGCAGTCGGCGGGCCACCGGGGCCTCGATGGTCGAGGAGGCGGAACGAACGAATTCGCCCATGTCCTGCAGCTTCTGCAGAACGACCTTGCTCGGGTGTCCGAGCTCCTTGGCGAGCTCGTGGACGCGGACCTTAGCCACATTTCTCCTGTCTCGGTCCGGCCGACAAGAGGGCTCGGACCATTAATTCCTGAGGGTGCTCATGGGTGAGTACTCATCGGATGTCCATGGTTCTTCTACCTGTTCCACGTGCGGGTGAAATCGGGGTTCTCGAGGTCCTGGGCCAGCAGCCCGGTGTCGACGGCTCCCCGGAAGGACCGGGAGAAGCCGCCTCGCCGCAGGGCGAGCTCGAGACATGACGTGTCCGGATGGAGCCACGACCCACGACCCGGGGCCGATCCCGAGGGATCGACGCGGACTCGTGGGGCGGCACCGCCGGGAGCGGGCTCCCGGACCAGACGCACCAGCTGGTCGCGCGGGGCCACCTCGCGGCAGCCGACGCACGTCCGCTCGGGACGGCGGGGCGACGGGCGGGTCAGCACGCCTCCACCTCCGTTCCGAGCATCTCCGCTCGAGCAGAGGCGAGATCGACGGACGATCCTGCCTTCGCTCGGCGAACAGCCTCGCCAGTGTAGCGGACCTGCGGGGCCGCGACCTCAGCGGGGAGGCGTGGGACACACCTCAGGGCCCGTCCCTCAGGGCCCGTCGGCCGGCTCCGGGTCGCTGTCCGGGCGGATGTCGATCTTCCAGCCGGTCAGCTTCGCCGCGAGACGGGCGTTCTGACCGTCCTTGCCGATCGCGAGCGACAGCTGCGTCCCGGGCACCACGGCACGCACCGCGCGCCCGACCTCGTCGATCACCGTCACGCTCGCGACCCGCGCCGGGGAGAGCGCGTTGGCGACGAAGGTCGCCGGGTCCTCGTCGAAATCGACGATGTCGATCTTCTCCCCGCCCAGCTCGTTCATGACCGCGCGCACGCGGGCCCCCATCGGGCCGATGCACGCGCCCTTGGCGTTGACCCCGGGGACGGTGGCCCGCACGGCCATCTTGGTGCGATGGCCGGCCTCGCGCGCCAGTCCCGCCACCTCGACGGTGCCGTCGGCGACCTCCGGCACCTCGAGCGAGAACAGCCGCCGCACGAGGTTGGGGTGCGAGCGGGAGAGGGTGATCTGCGGCCCCTTGGGGCCGCGGCGGGCCTCGGTGACATAGGCCCGCAGCCGTCGGCCGTGGGAGTAGTCCTCCCCCGGCACCCGCTCGTGCGGCGGCAGCACGGCCTCGACCTCGCCGAGGTCCACGAGCACCATCCGCGGATCGCGGCCCTGCTGGATGATGCCCGAGACGATGTCATCGGCGCGATCGGCGTACTCGCCGAGCACCGCCTCGTCCTCCAGGTCGCGGATGCGCTGGAAGATCACCTGGCGAGCGGTGGAGGCGGCGACGCGGCCGAAGTTCTCCGGCGTGTCGTCCCACTCCTCGAGGACGTTCCCGTCGGCGTCCCGCTCGCGGGCGATGACGGCGACCTCCCCGGTGCTCTCGTCGATGATCACCTCGGAGTCGCGGACCGGATGGTCCGTGTGGAGGTAGGCGGCGTGGAGCGCCGAACGGATCGCGTCCAGCAGCACGGGCAGGCGGATGTCGCGCTCCCGCTCGAGGGCCCGGAGGGCACCCATGTCGATGTCCATCTCAGATCTCCTTCGTTGCGGCGGTGTGGTCCGAGGAGGGGCTCTCGGCGTCGGCGAGCAGCTGCGCGAGGTCGTCGGGCGGGTCGAACTCGACCTCGACGCGGGCGCTGGTGACGTCGGCCAGCGGGATCTCGAGCCGTTCGGAGGTGCCGGCGGGACGCTTCAGCGGACGGCCGCGGTCGTCGCGTCCGGGCTCCTGGCGCAGCCGCAGCGTCTCCCCGTCCGTGGCCAGCAGGCGCGCCCGGTAGTCGGTGCCGTCGGCGGTGGTCAGGGCCAGCAGCCGACCGCGGGAGCGGCGGAAGTGGCGCGGTGCGGTGAGGGCGCGGTCCACCCCCGGGGTGGTGATCTCCAGGAGGACGGGGGCGCTTCCCAGCAGGGCGTCGTCGGCGTCCACGAGCTCGGAGAGCTCGCGCGAGGCCTCCGCGACGGTGTCGAGGTCGGCGCTGCCGAGCTGGTCCTCGGGGAGGTCCACGACGATCCGCACCTGCGGGGTCTTCCCTCCGCGGCGGACCTCGACCTCCTCGAGCACGAGTCCGTGGGCGTCCAGCACCCGTGTGGCCGTCTCCCGCAGGATGGTCTGGTCGTCGAGTCCGCTCACGGGCGCTCGCCTCCTCCTGCTATGGGTGTCTGTGATGCCCCGGGACCCTCTCCCGCGGCGCTGGCACCAGGATAGTGGGCGCGCGCCCCCTGCGCCGCCATCCCGGCCCCCGATGCGAGAATCCTCCTGTGCCCCGACCTGTCCGCTCCCGTCGCTCCGCTCCGGAGGTCCCTCGAGGTGGCCTCCTGCCTCGCGCGCCCGGGCGCCGCGACCTCCCGCACAGTCCCACGCCGCACCGGGCCCTGCCGCGCCGGGCCGTGCCGCGCCGGGCCGTGCTGCGGGGGTGGGCCGGAGCGCTCGCGCTGCTGCCGCTGGCGGCCTGCGGGCCGGTCGCTCTGGGCGGTCCGGAGGAATACACGCCGCCCCCGCCGGGAATCGACGATCTGTACCGCATCGATCTGCTCACGCTGCTGGACCGGGCCCACGCCGGCACCTCGCTGCTGGTGGAGGGCGAGGGGTCGGGCGGGGACCCGGCGCTGGCCGCGGCCCTGACCGTCCTGAGCTCGGCCCTTCCCGTCCAGCGCACCGCCCTGCTCACCGGTGCCCAGTACGAGAAGGAGCTCGAGGACGAGGAGGACCCGGCGCCGTCGACGACCCCCGCCGCCGCGCCGGAAGCGCCCGAGGACCTCGCCGGGCTCGTCGACGTCCTGGTGGAGCTGCGGGACCTCGCCGCCGCCGCGGCCCGCCAGGTCTCCGGCTCCCTGGCCCGTCCCGTGGTCGCGATCGCGGCGCACTCGGCCTGGATCGCCCTGCGGCTCCGCGACGCGGCGGGGGAGGGGGAGGTCTCCCCCTCCCCCGCCGCCGCGGAGCTCGACCCCGCCCGGGAGGTGCCGGACACGGATCCGCCGTCGGTCGGCGCCGAGGAGGACTACCATGCCGCGATCGAGCGGGCTCAGCTCGAGGAGTGGTACGCGGGATATCTCCACGAGGTGCTGGCCGCCCGGGTCGAGGGGGAGCAGCGGCAGGAGCATCTGGAGCAGACGGACCTGCACCGGGGGCGCGCCGAGGAGCTGGGGCTGATCGCCGAGGAGGACGGCGCCCCGCTGGTCCATCGTCAGTCCGTGTACCCGGTCCCGGGCGGGGCGCTCGACGAGAGGGCCGCGGGCCAGCTGCCGACGCAGCTCGCCCAGGGACTGCTGGTGGACCACATCGCGCTGGTGGGCGCGGCCCCCTTCGCACGGCGTCCGCCGTCGATCGCCGCCGCGCTCGCGGAGGCGGGACGACTCGCCGTGCTGGTGGACAGGATGGAGCCGCTGCCGAGCCTCGACGCGGAGGACCCGCCCGTCGAGGGCTGAGGCCCTGCCCATCGAGGGCTGGGGTCAGTCCCCGCGCACCTCCGCGACCACCGCGTCGACGATCTCCTGCGGGGACACCTCGCGGATCTCGCCTCCGGCACGGTCGCGCAGCTCGACCACGCCGTCGGCGAGGCTCCTTCCGACCACGACCGAGGTGGGCACGCCCAGCAGCTCGGAATCCTTGAACTTCACGCCCGGGGACACCTTGGGCCGGTCGTCGTAGAGCACTGCGAGCCCGCGGGCCTCGAGCTCGGCGGCGATGCGCTCGGCCTCCTCGAAGATCTCCGCCCCCTTGCCGGTGGCGACGACGTGCACATCGGCCGGTGCGAGCTGGCGGGGCCAGACCAGGCCCTTCTCGTCGTGGCAGAGCTCGGCGACGGCCGCCACCGCGCGGGTCACGCCGATGCCGTAGGAGCCCATGGTCACCACCACCGACTTGCCGTTCTCGTCGAGCACCCGCAGACCGAGCGCCTCGGCGTACTTGCGGCCCAGCTGGAAGATGTGTCCCATCTCCATGCCGCGGGTCAGGCGCAGCGGACCGGACCCGTCGGGCGCCGGATCGCCGTCGCGCACCTCCGCCGCCTCGATGGTGCCGTCGGCGGTGAAGTCGCGGCCGAAGACGAGGTCGTAGACGTGCTTGTCCTTCTCCCCGGCTCCGGCGACCCAGGCCGTGCCGGGGACCACGCGCGGATCGACCAGGTAGCGGATCCCGGCCTCGGCCTCGAGCCCCAGCCCCTCCGGTCCGATGTACCCCTTCTTCAGCACGGGATGCTTCGCGAAGTCCTCGTCGGTGAACGGGGTCGCGAGCGCCGGGGCCACCGCGGCCTCGAGCCGCTTCGCGTCGACCTCCCGGTCACCGGGCAGGGCGATGACCAGGGGCTCGGTGGAGCCGTCGGGATGGGTGAGCAGGTAGACGAGGTGCTTGAGCATCTCGTAGCGCGTCCACTCGCCGCTCTCGGCGATCGGCCCCTTCCCGGGGAAGGCCCGGTTGGAGAAGTCGGTGAGCTTGGCGATGGTGGACGCCCCGGGGGTGTCCTCCACGTGCATGGCGGGCAGCTGCGCGAGGGACGCCTCGTCGAGCGCGGGCGGGGCGAGGGTGGTGACCGCCTCGACGTTCGCGGCGTAGCCGCCGTCGGAGACCACGAAGGTGTCCTCCCCCACCGGGGTGGGGTGGAGGAACTCCTCGGAGCGGGAGCCGCCCATGGCGCCGGCGTCGGCCTGGCAGATCACCGTCGGCAGCCCGAGACGCTCGAAGGTGCGCTGGTAGGCGCCGCGCTGCTTCTCGTAGGAGACGTCCAGGCCGGCGTCGTCGGCGTCGAAGGAGTAGGCGTCCTTCATGATGAACTCGCGGGTGCGCAGCAGCCCTGCCCGAGGACGCGCCTCGTCGCGGAACTTGGTCTGGATCTGGTACAGCATCGTGGGCAGGTCCTTGTACGAGGAGTACAGGTCCTTCACCGTGAGGGTGAACATCTCCTCGTGCGTGGGCGCCAGCAGGTAGTCGTCCTCGCGGCGGTCCTGCAGGCGGAACAGGGTGGGCCCGTACTCCTCCCAGCGGCCGGTGGACTCATAGGGCTCGCGCGGCTGCAGCGCGGAGAACAGCACCTCCTGGCCGCCGATCGCGTCCTGCTCCTCCCGCACGATCTGCTCGACCTTGCGCAGCACCCGCAGACCCAGCGGCAGCCAGGTGTAGACCCCGGCGGCGCTGCGGCGGATGTACCCGGCGCGCACCAGCAGCCGGTGGCTGGCGACCTCGGCGTCGGCCGGGTCCTCACGCAGCGTGCGGACGAACGACGAGGACAGACGGATCATGGGGCAGGCCTTTCACACGGGGCGGTTCGGGGCGGGGGCCACCGGGGGCACGCGCGCGCCCATCGTACTGGTCGCGGCGGTCCTGCCGACGCCGCAGGCGTCCGCGCGGACCGGCACCCCGCCTCGGTACGCTGGAGTGATGCAGCGGCGAGGAGAGCCGGCCCCGGAGACGCCGGGCCCGGAGCACGGATCTGCGGGGGCCGAGGGGCCGACCCGCGGGCCCTCCCGGCGCCAGCTGCTGCGCGGGGCCGGAGGTCTCGCGGCGCTCGGGCTGCTGGGCACCGGCACCGTGACCGCCGCCCGAGGACTGCGCCCCGATGTCGACCCCCGCACCGTGATCCCCCTGTGGTCCGGCACGGTCGCCTACGACGACGCCGAGCAGCGGGTGCTGGTCGGCGGACGGGCGGCGGACATCCCGCTCTCCCCCGGCTCCCGCCTCGCGGAGGGCCTCGGAGCCCGCTCGCCCGCCCGGTCCCGTGCGGAGGAGTTCCGCGCGGGGACCACGGCGTGGCGAGCAGGGCTCCACGACCGGTTCGGCGACGGGTCCGCGCTGCTCGGACTCGCCGACTCCGCCCTGCAGGACCTCTGGGTGCTCGGGGACGACCTGCCCGCCCCGGTCGCCGGCTGGAGCGGATCGTGGCGCTTCGTGTGGCCGCGGGACGCCGCGTTCTGCGCGGCGGCGCTGGCCCGGATCGGCCATGTGGAGCGCGCGGTCTCGGCGCTCGAGCACCTGCAGTCTCTGCAGGCCGCCGACGGCTGGTTCGAGGCGAGGTACGTGCCCGGCACGGCACGTGCCCCCGACCGACGACGACGCCAGTTCGACGGCACCGGGCTGCTGCTGTGGGCGTGCGACGAAGTCGTCGACGCGGCCGATCCGGCCCGGCGCGGAGAGCTCCTGGACCGTCTGGCCCCTCTGATCACCCGCTCTCTGAGCGCCCTGCACTCGGGCACCCGGGGCGGCGCCGGGCTGCCTCCGGTCTCGCCCGACTACTGGGAGGTGCACGAGCGCACGGCCACCCTCGGGCTCATGGCGGCGACGCTCACCGGGCTGCGCGCGGGAGCCCGGCTCACCGACTCCTCCCAGGCGCAGGAGGCCGCGAGCACCTTCACCGTCCTGCTCGAGGGAACCTTCGGGCGCAGCGGCTACCAGCGCTATCGCGGCGGGGGCGGGGCCGACTCCGCGCTCGCCCTGCTGGACGCCACCGGCTGCTCCGGCCCGGTGGCGCCCGAGCAGCTGCTGGCGCTGCGCCGCGAGCTCGCCCGTCCCGGCGGCGGCATCGCCCCCGGGGCGTCGTGGCGCGACGACGGGGTGAGCTGGACCCCCTCGACGAGCCTGCTGGGGCTCGCCCTCGCGCGCATCGGCGAGCAGGGTGCCGCCCGCGAGGTCCTCGTCTGGCTCGCCGGGCACCGCACCGAGGCAGGGTCGCTGCCGGAGAAGGTCCTGTTCGACGGACGCCCGGCCGAGGTGGCCCCGCTGGCCTGGACTGCCGCGAACGTGCTGCTGACGCTGGACTCGCTCGCGCGAGCCTGAGGGTCGAGGGCGCCGCCCGTCCTGTCGGCCCGTCCGGTCCGCCCGTCCTGTCGGCCCGTCCTGTCGGCCGATGCACGCTGACGGTCCTGCCTGCCGAGCCCTCGGCACTCACCCGAGGGCGTCGAGGATCCGATCCACGGCCTGCGCCGGTGCGGTCTCCGTCAGGTCCAGCCGCAGGGCGTCGGGCGGGGCCGGGAGCTCCGGACGCTCGAGCAGCCCGCGCAGCACGGCCGGGTCCACGAGCTTCGACCGCTCCGCACGGCCCGGGGCGTCGACCCGTGCGAGGAGGGCCTGCGGGGAGGCGGAGAGCCACACCGGGACGAACCTCGCCCCGCGACGGTCCGCGAGGACGCGCAGACGCTCCACGTGCGCAGCGTTCTCCGGTGCGTCGGTCACCCAGATGGTGAACACATGGCTCAGCATCGCCGGCGCCGCGAGGGTGGCCTCGAGGACCACATCCATCACCCGGGCGCGCAGCGCGTCCGTCTGCTCGAGGGTCACGCCCACGTCCCGGTCCATGCCCATCGGGACGAACACCGCGTTGTTGACCAGGTGGTTGTCCACGACGATCGCCCCGGTGCGGCGCTCGAGCTCACGGGCGAGGGTCAGCTTGCCCACCGCGGGCACCCCCTGCAGGAGGTAGAGGCGCGTCTCGCCGCCGTGCGTGCTCTCCCCCGCCGCGGGTCCGGTCAGCGCGCTCATCCGGGCACCGTACCCCGAACCTCGGTCGAGAGCGCCGAAATCCCGTCGACCGCCGCGGCGCTCCTGCGTACGGTGTCGACCATGAGCACACGAGAGACCTGGTTCGAGGACAACCGCGCCAACTGGGACGACCGCGCGGCGCTGCACGAGGCCTCCGGGTACGGGATCGAGGAGCTCGTGACCGACCCGGCCCATCTCAGCCCCGAGGTCGCGCAGGACCGCGACCGGATCGGCGACCTGACCGGGCTCGACGTCATCCACCTGCAGTGCCATCTCGGGATCGACACCGTGAGCCTGTCCCGGCTCGGGACGCGCCGAGTGGTCGGGGTGGACCTCTCGCCCGAGTCCCTGCGGCGCGCTCGGCCCATCGCCGACCGCGCCGGAGCCGACATCGAGTACGTCGAGGCGAACGTCTACGACGCCCGCGCGGCGGTGGGGGGCTCCTTCGACTTCGTCTACACCTCGCTCGGAGTGCTGTGCTGGCTTCCCGACGTCGCCGAATGGGCGGGCGTGATCGCCTCGCTGCTGCGCCCCGGAGGGCGGTTCCTGATCCGCGACGACCATCCGATGCTCATGACCATCGGAGAGGACGTCAGCGACGGGCTGCGGATCGAGCAGCCCTACTTCGAGCGGCACGAACCGCTGACCTGGGACGAGGTGGGCAGCTACGTCGAGACCCCGCAGGACGCCCCCGAGTTCACCCACGGGGTCAATCACCAGTGGAGCCACTCGATCGGCGAGATCCTCACCGCGGTGCTGGGGGCCGGGCTGGTGCTGGACTCGTTCGAGGAGACGCCGTACTCCGCGTGGACGCCGTGGCCCGATCTGATGGTCCGCGAGGGCGAGCGGCACCGGCTGCGGGAGGATCCGGACCGCCTCGCGATGCAGTTCGTGCTCACTGCGCACCGTCCCGGCTGAGCGGTCCGACGGCTCGCTGCTCGCTGCTCGTCAGAAGAGGATCGTGGCGAGCTCGCCGACCTGGCGGAAGCCGGAGGCGGCGTAGGCACGGCGGGCGGGATCGTTGAAGTCGTTGACGTAGAGCGAGACCTGGGGGGCGTGGTCGCGGCGCACCTGCCGCACCAGCTCCGCCATCGCCGCGCGCCCCAGGCCCTGCCCTCGGTGGTCCGGGCGCACCCAGACGCCGTGGATCTGGGCGACCGCACCGAACAGCGCACCGACGTCGGCCTTGAACAGCACGACCCCGTCCTCGACGACGACGTAGGTGCGGCGCTGACGGATCAGCTCGGCGATGCGCCCGCGATAGGAGCGACCTCCGTCACCGGCCAGGGGATCCACCCCCACCTCCTCGCGGAACATGGCGACGGCGGCGGGGAACACGGCGCCCTCCTCTCCCGGAAGCGCGGCGCGCAGGCGGGACGGAGCAGTGCGAGGCATCGCGGCCGGGGCGTCGGCCAGCAGCAGCGGCTGGCTCCAGCGGAACTCGCGCACGGCCGCGCCCCACGGCGTCACGAGGGGGGACCAGAGGATCTCGACCGCACGGCGGTCGCCGACCACGGAGCTCGAGCGTCGTGAGCGGGCGGCCAGGTGACGACCGAAGTCCTCCAGCGCGCGGTCGCTCGCGGACAACGGGGAGACGTTCACCCCGTGCCAGAGCAGCCCGTCCGGCTGCAGGTCGTCACCGATGACGGAGAACTCCTGGGGCAGCGCTGCGGTGCGGGACACCTCCTGCAGGCGGGCGCCCGCGAGCGCGTTGGTGACCGGATCGGTGAGCGCGAGCGAGAGCGCGGGCTCCAGACCCCCGGAGCGGAGCGCTCGGATGCGCCCGCCGCGCCGGAACATGCGCGGTCAGCTCACGGAGACGGACGGGGCGCTGCCGTCGGGCACGTCCTCGCCCATCTCGGCCGCGATCCGATTGGCCTCCGCGAGCAGCGTCTCGACGATCTCGGCCTCGGGCACGGTCTTGATGACCTGGCCCTTGACGAAGATCTGGCCCTTGCCGTTGCCGGAGGCGACACCGAGGTCCGCCTCCCGCGCCTCACCGGGGCCGTTGACGACGCAGCCCATCACCGCGACGCGCAGCGGGACCTCGAGGTGCTTGAGACCCTCGGTGACCTTGTCGGCGAGGGTGTAGACGTCCACCTGCGCACGGCCGCACGAGGGGCAGGAGACGATGTCGAGCTTGCGCGGCTTGAGGTTCAGCGACTGCAGGATCTGGTTGCCGACCTTGACCTCCTCGACCGGCGGCGCCGAGAGGGAGACGCGGATCGTGTCGCCGATGCCCTCGCCCAGCAGGATCCCGAAGGCGACGGAGGACTTGATGGTCCCCTGGAAGGCGGGCCCGGCCTCGGTGACGCCGAGGTGCAGCGGCCAGTCGCCCTCTTCGGAGAGCTGGCGGTAGGCCTCGACCATGATGATGGGGTCGTTGTGCTTCACCGAGATGCCGAAGTCGTGGAAGCCGTGCTCCTCGAACAGGGACGCCTCCCATTTCGCGGAGGCCACCAGGGCCTCGGGGGTGACGCGGTCACCGGTCATCATGCGCTGGTCGATGCTGCCGGCGTTCACGCCGATGCGCAGGGCGGTGCCGTGGTCCTTCGCGGCCTGCGCGATGTCCTTGACCTGGTCGTCGAAGCGACGGATGTTGCCGGGGTTCACGCGGACGCCGGCGCAGCCTGCCTCGATCGCCGCATAGACGTACTTGGGCTGGAAGTGGATGTCGGCGATCACCGGGATCGGGGACTTCGCCGCGATCGCGACCAGCGCGTCGGCATCCTCCTGGCGCGGGCAGGCCACGCGCACGATGTCGCAGCCCGCGGCGGTCAGCTCCGCGATCTGCTGCAGGGTCGCGTTGATGTCATGGGTCGGCGTGGTGGTCATCGACTGCACCGTGATCGGTGCGTCGCCGCCGACGTAGAGGTCGCCGAGCCGGACCTTGCGGGTCCTCCGCCGGGGGGCGAGCACCGGCGGCGGCTGCTTGACGGACGGGATCCCGAGGCTCACAGAAGTCACCCCTCCATTATGGACCGCGAACCCGGTCCTGCGAGGCGAGGTGCGACACCTCCACCGCTCCTGCACGCGAACGGTGGCGCAGGGCACAGCGCGACCGGTGCTCAGGACCCCCGCGGAGCAGCACCTCGGAGCACCAGCGCCTCAGGGAACAGCGACTCAGGGGAACAGCGTGATGGGTTTGACGATGTCGGCGTACACCAGCAGGAGCGTCATCAGGAGGAACACGATGGCCACCGCGTTGGTCACGGGCAGCATGCGCGACATGTCCACCGGGCCAGGATCGGGGCGCCCCCGCAGCTTCGCGAGGACGCGGCGGATCCCTTCGAGCAGCGCCCCGGCCACGTGCCCTCCGTCCAGCGGCAGCAGCGGCACCAGGTTGAACACGAACAGCGCCATGTTCAGCGAGGCGAGCATCGAGATCATCGTGCCCGCCTTCTCCCGCAGCTCGAAGCCGGGCTCGTCCGCGGAGGCCACCTCACCGGCCAGACGGGAGACGCCCACCACGCCGAGCGGACCGTTGGGGTCGCGCTCGGCGCTGCTGAACGCCGCCTGCCCCACCTCCCACAGCCGCACCGGGAGGGTGAGCACGATCCTGCCCGTCTGGGTGAAGGCGGACCAGGCCATCTCCGGCACCACCGCCGGGGACTGCGGCACCAGGTCCGGGGTGCCGGCGACGCCCAGGAAGCCGACCTGCTCGGTGACGAGGTCCCCGTCCGCGTCGTGCACGGCGGCGCCGTCCTCGTCGAGCACCGGGCGCGCGTCGACGATCATGGTCGCCTCGAGGTGGAGCGTCTCGCCCTCGCGCTCGACGACGACCTCGACGGTGCGGTCCTCGGCCGCGCGCACCGCGGTGGTGACGTCGGCCCAGCGGTCGATCCGATGTCCGTCGATCTCGCGCAGCTCGTCGCCCGGGCGGATCCCGGCCGCGAGCGCGGGCGCGGGATCACGGCCCTCGCAGCCGACGTCGGCCGGGGCGTCCGCGGGGACCACGCACTCCGAGACGGACTGCACGGTGGGGGTGACCGCCGGCAGGCCGATGCCGCTGACCAGCACCACCATCAGCGCCACCGAGATGAGCAGGTTCATGGCGGGCCCGCCGAGCATCACCACGAGCTTCTTGGGCACCGAGAGCGCCACGAAGGTGCGGTGCGCGTCCTCCGGCCCGTACTGGGCCGACTCGTACGCCTTCGCCTCCTCCGACAGCTCGGTCATCTGCTGGAGCAGACCGGTGGAGTCCTCGCGGATCGTGCCCTCGGGCTCCCCCTTGTGCGGGGGGTACATCCCGATCATGCGGATGTAGCCGCCCAGCGGGATCGCCTTGATCCCGTACTCGGTCTCGCCGCGGGTCCGAGACAGCACGGTGGGCCCGAAGCCGACCATGTACTGGGTGACCCGCACGCCGAACAGCTTGGCGGGCACCAGGTGCCCGATCTCGTGCAGCGCGATCGACAGCGCCAGACCGGCGGCGATCACGAGGACGCCCAGCAGGAACAGCAGCATCGCTCAGCGCCTCCGCTCGGCGATGCGCGCGCGGGCGGCGGAGCGGGCCCAGGCCTCGACCTCGAGCAGCGCCGCGACCCCTCCGCTGCGCTCGGCGCGCGGCCGCTCGGGGTCCTCGAGGACCGCACGGATCAGCGCGGTGATGCCCAGGAAGTCGATCCGTCCCTCGAAGAACGCGTCGACGGCCTCCTCGTTGACCGCGTTGTAGACGGCCATCGCTCCCCCGCCCTCACGGTGCGCCGCGCGGGCCAGCGAGATCGCGGGGAACGTCGTCTCGTCCACCGGCTCGAAGGTCCAGGCCTGCGCACGGGAGAAGTCCAGGGGCGCGGCGAGGCCCGGCAGCTTCTCGGGGTGGGCGAGCGCCCAGCCGATGGCGTGGCGCATGTCCGGCGGGCTGGCCTGCGCGATCGTGGACCCGTCGACGAGCGTCACCATCGAGTGCACGATCGACTGCGGATGGACCACCACCTGCACCCTGTCCTCGGGCAGGTCGAACTGGAAGCAGGCCTCGACCACCTCGAGCGCCTTGTTCACCAGGGTCGCGGAGTTCGTGGTGATCACGCGCCCCATCGACCAGGTGGGATGGGCGAGCGCCTGCGCAGGGGTGACCTCGGCGAGGTCGGCGCGGCTGCGGCCGCGGAACGGGCCGCCCGAGGCGGTGACCACGAGATGGTCGACTTGGTCGTGGCGCACGCCCGCGAGGGCCTGCGCGATCGCGGTGTGCTCGGAGTCCACCGGGAGGATCTGGCCGGGCTCCGCCGCCTCCGTGACGAGGTGGCCGCCGACGACCAGCGATTCCTTGTTCGCCAGTGCCAGGCGGGCGCCCGAGGCGAGCGCGGCGAGGGTGGGCAGCAGGCCGACGGAGCCGGTGACGGCGTTGAGCACCACGTCCCCCTCGGCGAGCGAGCCTGCGAGGTCGACCACCGCGTCCTGTCCGCCCTCGATCCGCGGGACGGCGGCCCCGGCCCCGCGGCAGGCGCGATCCACCGCCTGCGCGACGGCCTCGGCGCGGGACTCCTCCGAGACCACGAGGCGCTCGGGACGATGCGACAGCACCTGGTCCGCCACGAGCTCGGGGCGGGCCCCGCCGACGGCGAGGCCGTGGGGCCGTGCGATCCCCGGGTGACGGGACAGGACCTCGAGCGCCTGCGTGCCGATCGAGCCGGTCGATCCCAGCAGGACGAGCCGGCGCTCGCTGGCACCGGTCACGGCACGGAGGCCATCACGTCCGCGACATGATCGAGATAGACGTCGACCACGGCCTCGCGGTAGCCGTCCGGTCCGCGGCGGCGCCCGAAGGCCGCACGGCGCACGTCGTCCACGCTCATCGGGTGTCCGTCGGTGAAGTAGGCGACGAGCTGGTCGCACAGGGCGTCGACGTCCGCCTTGGCATAGGCGGGCTCTCCCTGCGCAGCCGGTGCGAAGCGGTCCCCGGCGGGGCGCTCGAGGCGCTCCTTGAGGACGTCGGCCCGCTCCGTGAGCTTCGCGACCCAGGTCTCCTCGCCGTGCTCGGCGATGGAATCGTCGCGGGCCTGCAGCGCGAAGGCGTCCGAGAGCCGGTCCAGGGCCTCGTCGACCACGCGCATGTCGTAGCCGCCGCGCTCGGTGCCGAAGCTCGCCGCCGTGATGTCGCTGCCGGAGAAGGAGGGGTCGCGCCCCTCGTAGGCGCTGCGGGCGCGCGAGAGGAACTCGTCGACCTCGTGCATGTCGTACCCGACGCTGAAGCGCGAGACACGCTCGAACGATGTGCTCACCAGTAGGTCCTTCCTCGGTGCTGTGGGGTCCCACTCTAGCGGCGTGGGAGGGATGGGGTGGGGAGGCGTGCGGGATGCCGTCGGGCCGGTCGCCCGTCGGCTCCGCTCAGGGGCGGCCCAGCAGTCGGGAGAGGATTCCTCCGCACTGCTCGGCGGGATGGGCCGGGGCGGGCGGGGGCGGACCCTGTGCGCCGGTGGACGTCCTTCACAGGAGCTCCTCGGATCAGTCGGTGCCGGCGGCGACGGCCTCGACGCGGGCGACCCGCGCCTCGCGATCGGCCCGGTGGACGTCGGTCTCGATGACCTCGGCGGCCAGCTGACCGCAGGCGCCGTCGATGTCGGAGCCGCGGGTGTCGCGGATGGTCGCGGAGATCCCGTTGTCGCGCAGGGTCTCCACGAACCGCTTCTCGACCAGCGGGTCCGAGGCGGTCCATTTCGAGCCCTTCACCGGGTTCAGGGGGATCGGGTTCACGTGCACCCAGTGGGCCCCGCCCTTGGCGGTCAGGCGATCGGCCAGCAGCTGCGCGCGATGCTCCTGGTCGTTGATGTCCCGGATCAGCGCGTACTCGATGCTCACCCGTCGACCGGTCGTCTCGAAGTACTCCCAGGCGGCGTCGAGGATCTCGTCGACGTCGAAGCGGGTGTTGATGGGCACCAGCTCGTTGCGCAGCGCGTCGTCCGGGGCGTGCAGCGACACGGCGAGGGTGAGCGGGATCCGCTCCGCGGTGAGTCGTCGCACCGCGGGGGCGAGGCCGACGGTGGAGACGGTGATGTGGCGGGCGCCCATGCCGAAGCCCTCCGGGGCCGGCGCGTTCAGCCGCCGGCACACGGTCGCCACGGGCCGGTAGTTCGCCAGCGGCTCCCCCATCCCCATGAACACGACGTTGGAGACCCGGCCGGGCCCGCCGGGCAGCTCCCCGCGGGCGAGCATCC
The DNA here is from genome assembly GCF_052446295.1 of Brachybacterium sp. AOP43-C2-M15. Taxonomy (NCBI): domain Bacteria; kingdom Bacillati; phylum Actinomycetota; class Actinomycetes; order Micrococcales; family Dermabacteraceae; genus Brachybacterium; species Brachybacterium sp. AOP43-C2-M15. The sequence goes on along the minus strand of NZ_JBQSWB010000005.1, from coordinate 174,718 downwards.
GGTTGGCGATCCGCACCTGCTCGAGGATCTCGGCGGCGGAGAGGTTGCGGGTCAGCCCCATCTGGCCGGTGGCGCAGAAGGGGCAGTTCATCCCGCAGCCCGCCTCGGAGGAGATGCACAGGGTGACGCGGTCGCTGTAGCGCATCAGCACCGACTCGACCATCGGGCCGTCGAAGAGCTGCCACAGGAACTTCTGGGTGGCGCCGTGGTCCGCGGACTGCCGGGAGACGACCGTCAGCAGCTGCGGGAAGAAGCGGTCCACGAGCTCCTGGCGGCGGTCCTTGGGCAGATCCGTGAGGTCGTCGGGATCCGTGGTGAAGTGCTCGAAGTAGTGCACCGACAGCTGCTTCGCGCGGTAGCCGGGCAGTCCCATCTCCTCGACCGCGGCGACCCGCTCCTCCATCGTGAGGTCCCCCAGGTGCGCGGGCGGCTTGCCCCGGCGGGTGGGGCGCAGCTGGAGCTCGCCGGGCGCGAGCGCGACCTCCTGGCCGGGGATCGCCTCCCGGGAGAGGTCAGGGTTCGTCGACAGGGCGACGGGAGTCGCAGAGCGGCGGGCGGGGTCCTCGGGGTCGTTCATGGCAGCAGTACCTCCAGCATGACGTAGGTGGTGGGGGCGGCGAGCAGGATCGAGTCGATCCGGTCCATCACACCCCCGTGGCCGGGCAGCATGTGCCCCATGTCCTTGATCCCGAGGTCCCGCTTCAACAGGGACTGGGAGAGGTCCCCGCAGGTGGAGACGAGGACGAGCACGGCGCCGAGGACGACACCCGCCCACCAGGGCAGGCCCAGTGCGAGGCTGCCCACCGCGGTGACCGCCGCGATGCCCAGCAGCAGGGAGCCGGCGAAACCCTCCCAGCTCTTCTTCGGGCTGATCCGCGGGGCCATCGGGTGCTTTCCCAGCAGCACGCCGGCGACGTAGCCGCCGACGTCGTTGCCGACGGGGCCGAGCACGGCCAGCAGCACCAGCATCGGGCCCTGATCGCGGTCCATCAGGAGAAGCAGGAAGCAGCCCAGGAACGGCACCCAGGCCAGGGTGAACACCCCACCGGCGACGTCGCGCAGGGCGCTCAGCCCCATGGACTCGCTGACCCGCCACAGGATCAGCACGCAGACCGCGGCGGCGGTGGCGATCAGCAGTCCCTCGGCTCCGAAGACGACCGTGGAGACGACCATGCCGATCACGGACACCAGCAGCGGGACCGGCGGGAGCTGCAGACCGGCGTGGGAGAGCGCGCGGATCACCTCGAGCACCGCGAGCACCATCGCGACGGCGGCGATCACCGGGAACGCCTGCGGCACCACGAACACCGCCAGGATCAGGACCGAGCCGAGCCCCACGCCGACGGCGATGGCCGCGGGGAGGTTCCGCCCCGCGCCGCGGCGCTTGGCGTGCTCGACCTCGGCGCCCTCCCCCTCGGGCGCGCCGAGCGCCGCCTCGCCCGAGGGCGAGGCGGTCGTCGCGGCGGGGGGCGCCGGGTCAGTGCTCACGAGGTCGGTCCACCGGTGCGCGTCTGCGGAGGCCGGGCTCAGACGGTCTCGAGCTCGGTCTCCTTGAGGGCGAGCGCCTCGTCGATCTGCTCGATCTGCTTCTTGGTCAGGGCCTCGAGCTCCTTCTCCGCGCGGGTGCCCTCGTCCTCGCCGATCTCCTTGTCCTTGACCAGCTTCTCGATGGCCTTCTTGGCGTTGCCGCGGGAGCCGCGCACGGACACGCGCCCCTCCTCGGCCTTGGTGCGGGCGAGCTTGACGTACTCCTTGCGCCGCTCCTCGGTGAGGGCCGGCAGGACGACGCGCAGGTTGTCGCCGTTGTTGGTCGGGTTCACGCCCAGGTCGGAATCGCGCAGAGCAGTCTCCACGGCGGCCATGGACGTCTTGTCGTACGGGGTCACGATGACCGTCCGCGCCTCGGGGAACTGCAGCGAGGCGAGCTGGTTCAGCGGGGTCGGGGCACCGTAGTACTCGACGGTGATGCCCTGGAACATCGCGGCGTTCGCGCGACCGGTGCGGATCGTGGTGAATTCGTCCTTGGTGACATCCACGGACTTCGCCATCTTGGCCTCGGCGTCCTTCAGGATGCTCGGGGTGTCGTCGCTCACGGGGTGCTCCTCGGTTCTCGGTGGTGGTTCTGGTCCATTGTCCCGCACCGTCAAGGTCTCCCCGGGCGAGGGGACGGCGCGGGGTCCCGGCGTGTCGTCGCCGCGGCGCCCGGGCCTCTCCCCGCTCAGCGAGGGCGCGCGGGCCGGGAACGCCGGGACTCGATCACTTGGTGACGACGGTGCCGATGCGGTCGCCGCGCATGGCGCGCGTGATGTTCCCCGGGGCGTCGAGGCCGAAGACCATCATCTGCTGGGCGTTGTCCATGCAGAGGCTGAAGGCCGTGGAGTCGACGACCTTGAGCCCGCGCTGGAGGGCGTCGCCGTAGGTGACGTGCTCGAGCTTCTTCGCGTCGGCGTCGGTGCGCGGGTCCGCGTCGTAGACGCCGTCGACGCCGTTCTTCGCCATCAGCACCTCCTGGCAGCCGATCTCGAGCGCGCGCTGGACGGCGACGGTGTCGGTGGAGAAGTACGGCATCCCGGCGCCGGCGCCGAAGATGACCACCCGGCCCTTCTCGAGATGGCGCACGGCGCGCAGCGGGATGTACGGCTCGGCGACCTGGCCCATCTCGATCGCGGTCTGCACCCGGGTGGAGACGCCGCGCTGCTCGAGGAAGTCCTGCAGGGCGAGGCAGTTCATGACCGTGCCGAGCATGCCCATGTAGTCGGCGCGCCGACGGTCCATGCCCCGCTGGGACAGCTCCGCGCCGCGGAAGAAGTTCCCGCCGCCCACCACGATGGCGCACTCGACGCCCTGGGCCACCCCCTCGGCGATCTCACCGGCGATCCGGGAGACGACGTCGGGGTCGACGCCCACGGCGCCTCCGCCGAAGGCTTCCCCGGAGAGCTTCAGGAGGACTCGACGTCCGTCCTCTCGCTGGGGGAGAACAGGAATCGGTGACGTGAACGTCTGGGTCATGTCGGTCCTTCCGCGCTGGGTCCTCGGCGATGATACCGGCACGGCCCCGCACCGATGGTGCGGGGCCGCGGGGCGGTGGCCACACTCACGTGCGGCCGGCGGGGCGCGACCCGCGAGGGTCCGCGCCCCGGGACGTCAGCTGCCGACGCGGAAGCGGAGGAAGCCGGTGACGGTGCCGCCGGCCTCCTCGACGACCTGGCCGACGGACTTCTTGGTGTCCTTGGCGAAGGCCTGGTCCAGCAGGCAGTGCTCCTTGAAGAAGCCGTTGAGGCGACCCTCGATGATCTTCGGGAGCGCCTTCTCGGGCTTGCCCTCGTTCTTCGCGGTCTCCTCGGCGATGCGACGCTCCTCGACGACCTTCTCCTCGGGGACCTCGTCCCGGGAGAGGTAGGCCGGGGTGAACGCGGCGATGTGCATCGCGATGTCGCGCGCGACCTCGGCGCCGGCGGCGTCGGTCGCGACGAGCACGCCGACCTGCGGGGGCAGGTCCTTGTTGGTGCGGTGCATGTACTCGGTGACGACCTCGCCGGAGACGCGGCCGATGCGACGGACCAGGATCTTCTCGCCCATGGTCGCGCCGGCGTTGGTGAGCGCCTCGCCGAAGGGGGTCTCGGCCAGATCCGCCGGCTCGGACGCGCCGGACTCGACGGCCGCGGCCACGGCCTCGTCGCCCAGCGCCACGAACTTGTCGTTCTTGGCCACGAAGTCGGTCTCGGAGTTGAGCTCGACCAGGGTGCCGGTGCGGCCGTCCTCGCTGTCGCGGATGTCGACGGCGATGAGGCCCTCGGAGGCGGTGCGGCCCTCGCGCTTGGCGATGCCCTTCAGACCCTTGACGCGGATGAGCTCCACGGCCTTGGCCTTGTCGCCGTCGGCCTCGTCGAGCGCCTTCTTGACGTCGAGCATGCCGGCGCCGGTGATCTCGCGGATCTCCTTGATGTCTGCTGCCGTGTAGTTAGCCATGTTCCTCTTCCTGGTGGGACGTGCTGCGGGAGGGGCGGGAGGCATGCGTCGCCTCCCCGTGGAGGGGCCCGGGAACGGTGGTGCCGCTCCCGGGCCCACGGATCACTCGGCGGCCGGAGCCTCGGAGGTCTTCTCCTCGGTGGTCTCCGCGGCGGGAGTCTCCTCCGCGGCGGCCGGGGTCTCCTCGGCGGCGGGGGTCTCCTCCGCGGCCGGGGCCTCCTCGGCGGTCGTGGTCTCCTCGGCGGCGACGGACTCCTCGGCCGGGGCGTCCTGCTGCTGGACCTCCGACTGCTTGAGCAGCTCCTGCTCCCACTCGGCCAGCGGCTCGGCGTCGACGGCGGAGACGTTCTTCTCGCCGCCGGCGCTCTTGGCGTGGCGCTCCTGCAGACCGGCCGCCACGGCATCGGCGATCACGCGGGTCAGCAGGGTGACGGAGCGGATCGCGTCATCGTTGCCCGGGATCGGGTAGGTGATCTCGTCGGGGTCGCAGTTGGTGTCCAGGATCGCGACGACGGGGATGTTCAGCTTGTGCGCCTCGTCGACGGCCAGGTGCTCCTTGTTGGTGTCCACGATCCACACGGCCGAGGGGGCCTTGCCCATGTCGCGGATGCCGCCGAGGGTCCTCTCGAGCTTGTCCTTCTCGCGGCGCATCATCAGCAGCTCCTTCTTGGTGCGGCCGGAGGAGGCCACATCGTCGAAGTCGATCTGCTCGAGCTCCTTGAGGCGGTTCACGCGCGCGGAGACGGTCTGCAGGTTGGTGAGCATGCCGCCCAGCCAGCGCTGGTTCACGTAGGGCATGTTCACCCGGGTGGCCTGCTCCTGCACGGACTCCTGCGCCTGCTTCTTGGTGCCGACGAAGAGGATGGTGCCGCCGTGGGCGACGGTCTGCTTGACGAAGTCGTAGGCCTTGTCGATGTACGACAGGGTCTGCATGAGGTCGACGATGTAGATGCCGTTGCGCTCGGTGAAGATGAAGCGACGGACCTTCGGGTTCCACCGACGGGTCTGGTGACCGAAGTGGACGCCGCTCTCCAGGAGCTGGCGCATGGTGACGACTGCCATGATGGTGCCTCTGTTCTCCGGCCCTGGGCTCGCGCGGCGCGCCCCGTGGGCGTCCGCGGTCATCGCGCAGGACCTGCATTCTCGGTTCTTCCCCGCCACCGGTCGGTGCGGGCCTGGTGCCCGGGTGTCGACCTCCTCCGAACGACCCTGCACGCAGTGCGGGGCGACCGGGGACCGGTGGCCGACGAGCCCTGGTGGGCACGCGAAGTCATCCGGACGGACCGGATGCTGGAGAGAGTCTATCCGACGACGCCGCGTCCCCGAGCGCGTCGTGCGTCACGCCGCGGCGGCGCCGGACGGGGCGAGACGCGGGCCCGGACGGTTCCTCCCCAGCGTCCCGTCGTCCACACCCACCGGCCGCGGCGTGCAGGGGATGCGCTGCGGTCGGGAGGATTCGCCCCATGCGCGACTCCCCTGCTCCGACTGCTCTGGCTGCTCCGGCCGCTCCGGCCGCTCCGGCCGCTCCGGCCGCTCCGGCCGCATGGTCCGCGCCGCTCCCGCGCGGGCTGCGCCGTCGCACGGCGCTCCTGCGCGTGGCGCTCGCACTGACGGCGCTGTGCCTGGCGGCGACGGCGCCCGCCGCGGCGCACGCCGAGGGTCCACGGTGGCGATGGCCCCTCCCTCCTCCGCATCAGGTGATCGCTCCTTTCGAGGCCCCTGCGCACCGCTACGGCCCGGGTCATCGCGGGATCGACATCGCCGCGACGGGCGGGACGGCGGTCCGCGCGGTGGAGGCCGGCACCGTGCGCTTCAGCGGGATGGTGGCGGGGCGCGGCGTGGTCTCCGTGGTCCATGCGGACGGGCTGCTGTCGACCTACGAGCCGGTGAGCGGTTCGGTCAGCGCGGGGTCCGCCGTGCGGGCCGGCGAGGTGCTGGGGATCCTCGAGGAGGCTCCAGGGGCATCGCACTGCGCCGGCGCGTCCTGTCTGCACCTGGGTGCGCGGCGTGGCGCGGACTACCTCGACCCGATGCCGCTGCTGGGGGCGCACGGTCCGAGCGTCCTGCTGCCGTGGGGCGGCGGGACGGGCGGCAGCGCGCCGTCGACGACCGGTCCCCTGCTGAACGCTCCTCTGCTCAGCGGCCCTCTGTCGGCCGGCCCGCCGCCGACCGGCTCGGAGCGGGCGAGGGCCGTGCCCCTCCGCTCAGGCACGGGGATGCGCCTGGTCGACGGTGCGCCGCAGCCGCTCCGCACTGACGTGCGTGTAGATCTGCGTGGTCGCGAGCGAGGAGTGCCCGAGGAAGTCCTGCACGCTGCGGAGATCTGCTCCGCCCTCGACGAGGTGGGTGGCGGCGCTGTGGCGGAGGGTGTGGGGTGAGATGTGCCGGGTGATCCCCGCCGCCGCTGCGCTGCGGTCCACCAGGGTGCGCACCGCACGGTCCCCGAGTCGGCCGCCCCGCACGCCGAGGAACAGGGCATCGCCGGCCCCGGAGGAGGTCGACGCGGCCGCGCGCAGCACCGGTCTGCCCTCCTCCTCCCAGCGCCGCACGGCGTCGAGAGCCGGGACGCCGACCGGGACGATCCGTTCCTTGTCCCCTTTTCCTCGGACGCGGACGGTGCCCCGCGCGTGATCGACGCCCGAGCGGTTCAGCGCCACCAGCTCGGAGACCCGCAGACCGGAGGAGTAGAGCAGCTCGAGGACGGCGACGTCGCGCAGGAGAACGGCCCGGTCACGAGGGGCGAGGGGTCCTGGGTGACCCGCCGCGTACTCGCTCTGCCCGGTGTCGACCCTTGCGGCGCCCGCGGTGGGGTCGTCGGACGGCGCCTCCGGCTCGGCGCCCCGTCCGCCCGCGGCCGCCTCGAGCCCGTCCAGCAGCGCTCCGGCCTGATCACCGGTCAGCACGGTGGGCAGGTGACGGCCGCGGCGCGGTGCCCGGAGCCGCCCGCCCACGTCGTGCGGGATCCTGCCGATGCCGGCGAGCCAGGTGGTGAAGGTGCGGGCCGCAGCCGCGGAGCGCGCCAGGGTGCTGGCGCTCGCCCCGGACTCGGCACGCGCCGCGAGCCAGGAGCGCAGCGCCGCCACGTCCAGTTCCTCGAGCGCGATGCGCTCGGTCTCGCGCAGATGCTGCGACAGGTCCGCGGCCTCGCGTCGGTACGCACGCACGGTGTGCTCCGAGCGACCCCGCTCGAGGCGGAGGTGCTCGGCGAAGTCGGCGAGGACCTTCTCGTCCTCGTGCTCCCGCTGGATGCCCATGGCCCCAGTCTCCCCCACCCGATGGTCCGGGGCGGTGCGTCACGGGGCGGTCCGGGCGCGTCGTGCGCGGGATCCCGAGCGCTCCACGATCCCCAGCAGCTCGAGCCGGGCGAGCGCCGAGTCGACCTCCTCGCCGGTGAAGCCGACCTCGTCCGCGATCCGGCCCACGGTGAGCGAAGAGCGCGGAGGCACCGCGTCGAGCACCCGACGGTCGGCGGGGCTGAGCAGGTCGAGCTCGTCCTGGACGGCGAAGCCGCCCTCCCCCGCGGCGGGTCCGCCGGGCAGCAGGTCCAGCAGGTCCCCCGGCTCGGTGACCAGCACCGCTCCGCGCTCCCTGATCAGGCGGTGACAGCCCGCGCTCGCCGCGGAGGTGACCGGCCCGGGCACGGCACCGACGGGACGGGAGAGCTGGTCGGCGAGACGGGCCGTGGACAGCGCCCCGGAGCGCCAGGAGGCCTCGACGACCACGGTGGCCTGGGACAGCGCGGCGATCAGACGATTGCGGGCCAGGAAGCGCCAGCGGGTCGGCGCGGTGCCCGGCGGCGCCTCGCTGACCAGCAGATGCTGTGCTCGCACGCGCTCCAGCAGCTCGGTGTTGCCGCGCGGGTAGAGGCGGTCGAGCCCGCCCGCGAGCACCGCGAGGGTCGCACCGTCCGTGGCCGCGAGCGCTCCGCGGTGGGCCGCCGCGTCGATGCCGTACGCCCCACCGGAGACGACGGTGCCGCCGCCGGCGGCGAAGGCGGCAGCGAGCGAGCCGGCGATGTCCTCGCCGTAGGGGGTGGAGGCCCGCGAACCGACGAGAGCGGCGCTGCGCGGCTCGACGAGCTCGTCGAGCCGGCCCTCCCCCTGCAGCCAGAGGCAGTGCGGGCCGGTCGCCTGAAGGTCCTCGAGGAGCGGTGGCCACTCGGGATCCTGCGGCGTGATGATGCGGATCCCTCGCCGGTCGGCGTCCTCGAGGACGGCTTCGACGTCGAACCGCGCCAGGCGCCCCGCCCAGCGGGTCACGGCCCGCTGCGCCCGCTGGGCCTGGGAGCCGGCGCCGGGGTCCGCGGCCTGGGCGGGCAGCTGTCCGTCGAGGGCACGGAGCAGCGCGCGGGCGTCGGCGGCCCGCGCGAGATCCAGGGCGGCCTGCGGACCGAGGACCGTGCGCGCGAGGAGGGCGACAGGATCCGAGGGCTCGGCGATCAGCGACCAGGTGATGCGTGCGAGTCGCTCTGCCTCCCGTGCGGCCGCGCGGGAGGTCTCCCCCGCCGTCGCGCGGGCGCTGCCGCCCGTGAGCAGGGGGTCGGCCGGGTCCTCGGCCGCTCCCTCGGCCGGACCGGTGGTGGGGGTCATCGCGGTTCTCCTTCGCGCAGGGTGAGGGCCTGACCGACATGCTCGGCCGTCGGTCGATCGGTGCCGGTGAGATCGGCGAGCGTCCAGGCGAGGCGCAGGACGCGGTCGTGTCCGCGCAGGGTGAGGCGACCCTGGGCGACGGCGTGGTCGAGCAGGCGGCGCTCGGAGGGGGCTGGGGCGAACTCCCGGCGCAGCAGCGGCCCGGGCAGGTGGGCGTTGGTGCTCCACTCGCGGTCCTCGTAGCGTCTGCGCTGCCGCTCCCTCGCGGCGAGGACCCGGGCGGCGATCTCCGCGCTGGGCTCGGCGTCGGCAGTGCCGCTGCGGTGGATGTCCACGGGGCCGACTCCCACGCGCATGTCGATCCTGTCCAGCACCGGTCCGGAGAGACGGGCCAGGTACCGCCTGCGCTGCAGGGGCGTGCAGCGACAGCGGTCGCCCTTCCCGTAGCCCTGCCCGCACGGGCAGGGGTTGGCGGCGAGGACCAGCTGGAATCGGGCCGGGTAGCGGGCCACGCCGCGTGCCCGGTGCAGGGTGACGTCCCCGGTCTCGAGGGGCTCGCGCAGGGCTTCGAGCACCCGGGACGGGAACTCGGGGGCCTCGTCGAGGAAGAGCACCCCTGCATGGGCCCGGGAGATCGCCCCGGGAAGAGCCAGCCCCGCCCCGCCGCCGACCACGGCCGCCGTGGAGGCGGTGTGGTGAGGGTTCTCGAAGGGCGGGCTGCGCCGCAGCCCGGTACGGGCGTCGAAGCGCTGGGAGAGGGACAGGATCGCCGAGACGGTCAGGGAGTCCTCGAGGCCCAGCGGCGGAAGGATCCCCGGGATGCGCGAGGCGATCATGGTCTTCCCCGCCCCCGGTGGACCGATCAGCAGCAGATGGTGGGCCCCGGCGGCCGCGACCTCGGCGGCGCGGCGGGCCTGCGCCTGGCCCACCACGTCGGCGAAGTCCGGCCGGTGCCCCTGTCCCTCCTCGGGCTCCGGGGTCCCCGGGGCCAGGATCGCGGGCGCCCGAGCCGGGGCCGGCGGCACCAGCGCGCCGAAGCGGAGCAGCAGCTCGGAGAGGTCCCCGATCCCGTCGACCTCCATCCCCTCCACGAGCCGCGCCTCGGCGAGGTTCTCCGCGGGGACCACGGCGCGGGTGAGGCCGCGGGCGCGGGCCGCGAGCAGGGCGGGGAGCACGCCGGGGATCGGGCGCGCTCGCCCGTCGAGTCCCAGCTCTCCCAGCAGGACCAGGTCCTCCGGGACGTGCGAGAGCAGATCGCCCTGCGCGTCGAGGACCGCCATGGCGATGGCCAGGTCGAACCCGGAGCCGTGCTTGGGGCGCCAGGCGGGGGTGAGGTTGACGGTGATCCGGCGCTGCGCGAGACGGGCGCCGCTGCGGGCCGCCGCGGCGCGGACCCTCTCCCGGGCCTGGAGCGTCGAGGAGTCGGGCAGCCCCACCAGGGAGAAGGCCGGAAGGCCCTGGGAGACGTCCGCCTCCACCTCGACCAGAGTCCCCTCCAGGCCGGACAGGCTGATCGACAGGGTGCGCGCGTGCCCCATCAGGACACCCCCTCGAGGTGCTCGAGGGAGAAGGTCCCGTCGGGCAGGGCATGGATGCCGACCACGTCGATGCGCACGTCGCGGTGCGGGGTCGAGCGCTCCATCAGGTACTCCCCCGCCAGGCGCCGCAGCCGACGGAGCTTCGCCGGGGTCACGGCCGCCTGCGGCACCCCGGTGACGAAGGATCGCCGCGTCTTGACCTCGACGAAGACGAGCGTCGTGTGGGCGAGAGCGACGATGTCCAGCTCCCCGTGGCGCAGCCGCAGGTTGCGCTCCACGACCTGCCAGCCGCAGGACTCCAGGTGTGCCGCGGCGAGGTCCTCACCGGCCCGGCCGAGCTCGCGGGTCGACATGTCGCGCACGCGACGGGGCGCGGGGACCGCGACGGGTCCCGCCCTCGGCGGTTCGGCGGCGGCTCCGGGGATGCGCGGTGACGGGGGCTCCGGGGCGGCGGCGAGGCTGTTCATGCCCGCCAGCCTGTCCAGGGATCAGGGCACGGGGAACAGGAGCGCCGATCCTGTGGACGGCGGGCCTCTGTGGAGGAACGGTCAGGGCAGGGAGATGTCCTGCTTGTTGAGCTCCTCGATGTTGACGTCCTTGAAGGTCACCACGCGCACCGAGCGCACGAAGCGGTTCGAGCGGTAGATGTCCCAGACCCACACGTCCGCGAGCCGCAGCTCGTAGAACACCTCCCCGCCGCCGGAACGGACCTGCAGATCCACCTGGTTGGCCAGGTAGAAGCGGCGCTCGGTCTCCACCACGTAGGTGAACAGGCTGACCACGTCGCGGTACTCGCGGAACAGCTGGAGTTCGAGGTCGGACTCGTAGTTCTCGAGGTCCTGGGCGCTCACCGACGCTCCTTCCCATCCTGCAGGGGCCATTGGTCGTCCCACAGTACGCCAGCTTCCACGGTGCTCGGCCCCGGTGGGGCCGCGGGCTGGGCGGGCACGGACGCGGCCGGTGCCGGCGCGGCGGGCACGGACGCTCCGGAGCCGAGGCGCCAGCTGCGCCGGTGATGCTCATGGGCGCCCAGGCGGTCGATCGCCTCGCGGTGCGCGGCCGAGCCGTAGCCCTTGTTCGAGGCCCAGCGGTACTCGGGGGCGTCGGCGTCGAGATCGACCATGTGGGCGTCCCGGGCGACCTTCGCCAGGATGCTGGCGGCGGCGACGCTCGCGCAGTCGCGATCCGCGGCGACGCGCAGCTCCACCAGAGGAGCGGGACGCTCCGCCGTCGCGAGCGCCGGGGTGAGGACGTCGACGTCGCCGTCCAGGAGGATCGCGTCGATCTCGAGCGCCAGCGCGTCGAGGGCGCGCAGCGCGGCGCGGGTCAGCGCCGCCATGATGCCGACCTCGTCGATCTCCGCGGCGCTCGCCCAGCCGACGGCACCGCCCCGGCCGGCCTCGAGGATCGGGGCGACCAGGCCCTCCCGGCGGCGTGCGGTGAGCTTCTTGGAGTCCCGCACCCCCTCGGGCAGCGGTGCGGGACGACCGTCCACGACCTCGATCGCGCAGGCGCCGACGGCGACCGGGCCCGCGAGCGCTCCGCGTCCCACCTCGTCGACGCCCACGACGATGCGCGTGCCGGGACCTCGGCGGGCGGCCAGCGCGGTCTCGGTCACGAGCGTGGGAGCGGGAGCGGTCACGACGGGTCGGGGACGTGCTCGAAGCTCGGCCGGCCGTCGTTCAGGCGGTCCCAGCTGCTGGCGGGCCAGAAGATGGCCTCGGCCCGGCCGGTGATGTCGTCCTCGTCGACGAAGCCGTTCTCCCCCTGGCTCTCGTGCCAGGCGGAGTCGGCCGAGGCGTAGCGGTTGTCCCCCATCACCCACACCTTGCCGTCCGGCACCGTCACGTCGAAGGCGACCTGGCAGGCCGGGGTCTCGGAGTTGATGTACGGCTCGTCGAGCTCGACACCGTTCACCGAGAGCGCCGCCCCCTTCTCCTCGCAGACCACGTGGTCGCCCGGCAGGCCGATCAGCCGCTTGACCAGATGGTCCTGGGAGGGATCGGGGGCGAGCCCCACCATGCTGAGCACCATCATCAGCCGCACCTGGGCGGTGGGGTTCTCGGTGGCGTCTCCCGGGATCCAGTCGGCGGGGTCCTCGAAGACGATCACGTCGCCGCGCTGCACGTCGAACACGCCCGGGCTGAGCTTGGAGACGATGATCTTGTCGTCCGTCAGGAGCGTGGGGTTCATCGAGCCGGAGGGGATGTAGAAGGGCTGGATCAGGAAGGTCTTGACCAGCACCGCGATCACCAGCGCGACCGCCATGGTCACCAGGGTGTCGAGCCACAGCGGCATCCGCTGTCGTCGGCGACCGCGCTCCGCGACGCGCCGACCGCTCTGCGACGAGGGGTCCTCACCGGCTGCGGGGTCCTCGGTGTCGGACACAGCAGGGCGGGAGTCGTCGGGGGCGTTCATCGCCGTGATCCTATCCGCTGATGCTGGGATCAGAGCGGACCGCTGCGCGTGAGAGGCCACACGATCCTCGTCGCCTCCCCCACCACACGGTCCACCGGGATCATTCCTCCGCCCGGCGCGCCGAGCAGGTGGCGCGAATCGGTGGAGTCCTCGCGGTTGTCCCCGAGCACGAAGATCCGCCCCTCGGGAACCTGCAGATCGAACTCGATGCCGCTGGGCTCGGTGCCGGCCGGCAGATAGGGCTCCTCGAGCGGGGTCCCGTCGACGAGGATCGCTCCGTCCTCGGCGCAGCACGTCACCCGGTCGCCGCCCACGGCGACGACGCGCTTGACCCAGTAGCGGTCCCCGTCGGCGTCCGACGGGGCGAAGTACCCGGTGCCGTCGAGGACGACCACGTCCCCCCTCTGCGCGGTGCCACGGGTGGACCGATCGGCCAGCAGCACGTCACCGACCTCCAGGGCCGGCTCCATCGAGGCCGAGGGGACCCGGAAGGGTTGGACCACGACGTGCCGCACCAGCAGCGCCGCGGCCAGGAGGAGCACGACGCAGACGGCGGCGACCACCACCGAGTGGGGCCGCCGCCGTCCGTCCGCGCTGTCGCGGGACATCCCCGGAGAAGGGATCGTCCGGATCAGGAGTGCTCGCGCTTCTCCTTGATGCGGGCCTTCTTGCCCGTGAGGTTGCGCAGGTAGTACAGCTTCGCGCGGCGCACGTCGCCGCGGGTGACGACCTCGATCTTGTCGATGGTCGGGGCGTGCACGGGGAACACGCGCTCCACGCCGACGCCGAAGGAGATCTTGCGGACGCGGAAGGTCTCGCCCACGCCGTGGCCCTGGCGGGCGATGACGTAGCCCTGGAAGACCTGGATGCGGGAGCGGTTGCCCTCGGTGACCTTCACGTGCACCTTGACGTTGTCACCGGCGCGGAAAGGGGGGACGTCCTCGCGCAGGGACGCCTTGTCGAGCTCGTCGAGCTTCTGCATGTTCTTTCTCCAGCCCTCCGCCTCAGGTCGGACGGCGTCGTTCGTGGGACTCCCCGTCACGGGGGTCCGTCAGGAACCGTCGATCCGGCGTGGGGCGTGCCCCGTGCCGGTGTGCTGGGCCTCTGGCGGCGACTCCCGTCGCCACGGACCTGCCCGACCGCGTGGAGCGCCCTCCCCTGAGGCAGAGAGGCGCGCGGTGCGCACGAGGAGCCATTCTGCCAGCGCACCCCCGCAGCGGCAAGCCCGTCGGCCGACGACCGTGCTGGTCATCACCGTCCTGCACTGTCACCTCCGTCACGGCCGGGGCCGGGCCCCGGGAGCGAGCCCGGGGCCGGGCCGGATCGGGCCGGGCCGGGCGGCGTCAGGCCGGGTCGCCGTCGGCGCCGGCCAGAAGGTCGGGCCTGCGCCGCCGGGTCCGCTCGAGGGACTGCTCCCGGCGCCAGCTCGCGATGCGCCCGTGGTCCCCCGAGAGCAGGACCGGCGGTGCCTCGCGGACCACGCCGGCCGGGTCGGTCCAGCGGGCGGGCCGGGTGTACAGCGGGTACTCGAGCAGGCCGTCGGAGTGGGACTCCTCGACCAGGGACTCGGCGTTGCCGACCACGCCGGGCACCAGACGCACCACGGCCTCGGTGATCGCGAGCACCGCGACCTCGCCCCCGTTGAGCACGTAGTCGCCCAGGGAGACGAGAGCGACCTCGCTGCCGATGTCGGCCAGGTGCTCGTAGACCCGCTCGTCGATCCCCTCATAGCGGCCGCAGGCCAGCACCAGCCACTCGCACTGGGACCATTCCTGAGCGGTCGCCTGCGCGAACGGGGTGCCGGCGGGGTTGGGGAAGACGATCAGCGGTTCGGTGTCCTCCCCGAGCTCCTCCTGACCGGCCTCGCGCACCGCGGCGAAGGCCTCCGCCCACGGCTCGGGCTTCATCACCATGCCGGCGCCGCCGCCGAGCGGCGAGTCGTCCACCGTCCGGTGACGATCGTGGGTCCAGGTGCGCAGGTCGTGGACATGGAGATCGAGCAGCCCCTCACGCCGGGCCCTGCCGATCAGGGAGAGCTCGAGCGGGGCGAGGTACTCGGGGAAGATGGTGAGGACGTCGATGCGCATCGGGTGGCCTCAGCGCTCCGTCGGCGACGTCGCGGAGGCGGATCCGGTCGCGCGGGCGGAGGTCCTCGGCGGGGCGGAGGTCTCGGGCTCGGGGCCCTGCTCGTCCGCGGGCAGCGCGTCGAACAGCCCTCCGGGAGGATCCGCGATCACCACCCCCGCCTCGAGATCGACCTCGGGCACGAGCTGTTCGACGAGCGGCAGCTGCACCCGACGGCGGTCCGCGGTGCGCACCAGCAGGAGGTCCTGCGCGGGATAGTGGTCGACGCCGACGACCGTGCCGAGCTCGCGTCCGTCCACGTGCCGGACCGCCAGTCCCTTCAGCTGCGAGGGGTACCAGGCGTCGGGGTCCTCGTCGGCCTCGACCTCGGCGTCGACCGCGATCACGAGATCGATGCCGCGCAGCGACTCGGCGTCGGTGCGGTCCGCGACCTCCTCGAAGTCCACGTACCAGCGGTCCTGCTGGCGCCGGGTGCGTTCGACGGTGAGGGTGCGGGACCGCCCGTCGGACTCCACCGCGAAGACGGTCCCGGGCTGCAGGCGCTCCTCGGGCAGGTCGGTGCGCAGGATCAGCGCGACCTCTCCGCGCAGGCCGTGGGCGCGACCGATGGTCGCGACGATGACGTCGAGCGTGCTCATGAGCGTCCTCCGTGGTCGGGATCGGTGCCGTGCTGGGCTTCGGTGCTGGGCTGGGCTTCGGTGCTGGGCTGGGCTTCGGTGCTGTGCTGGAGCGCGGCGCTCGCGCCGACGACGGCGCCGTCCTCCTGGTCGCCGGGCTCGGGCGCGGAGTATCCGGCCGCGTCGCAGGCGGCGCCGAGCTCGGTCAACGGCGACTGCAGCCCCTCGGACCAGGGCTCACCGGCCAGGGCGTCCTGGAAGGGCGTGCGCACCAGCTCGAGCGCCGAGCGCACCGCGTCGTCGTCCACCGCGGCGATCTCGGCGGCGAGCAGGTCGTCGGTGGCCTGCACGTCCTCCCTGCGGTCGGCGGGGACCTGCTGCGCGGTGCGGCCGACGAGCTTGAACATGTTCGAGGTCAGCACGTTGGCGTTGGCGAAATGGGTGAGGGTTCCGGGGGTGTCGAAGACGTCGGCGCAGACGAGCGCGGCGGGCTTGGTGCCGTCCTCGCCGGGGCCGGTGGCCCACAGCGCCGCCGCGGAGACGTCCCGGCACCCTCCGGCCACTGCCTCCCAGGCGGCGCGGAAGCCGTCCAGGTCGGCGGCGTCGCCCCGCTCGGGCTCGGTGCGGAACCAGTCCGACAGGGTGCTCGCGTCCTCGCGCAGCCCTGCCGGGGCGCCCTCGAAGACGCCGTCGATGTCGTCACCGGTCATGGTGTAGAAGTGCGGGTCGGACGGGCCGGCGTGGGGCGCCGTCCCGGCCCGGTCCAGCACCACGCGGGAGAGCGGGTCGGCGTAGTCGGGGTCGCCCCAGAAGGCGGTGCAGGAGGCGGAGAGCGCAGGATCCTCCGTCGCGGTGCGTGCGGCGCTCCCGCCGTCCGAGACCGCGGGGGGCGAGATCGGATCGGGCTCGCCCCCGAGCACGGAGCAGCCGCTCAGCAGCACCGTCGCCCCTGCTGCGACGGCGGCGAGGCGCAGCGGACCGCGTCCGCCCCGGCGGGGGGCGAAAAGCCAGGAGCGGTGCTGCCCGGGCCTCTCGGCCCGATCGGCAGCACCGCTCCAGTGAGTGGCTCGAGGCACCTCAGCGCCGGTCGACGTCGACGATGTCGACGCGCACGTCGTCATCCGACAGGGCCGCGGTGACCGTGCGCAGGGCACGGGCGGTGCGGCCGGAGCGCCCGATGACGCGACCGAGGTCGGCGGCGCCGACCCGGACCTCGAGCAGCGGACCCCGTCGCGTGGCCTTCTCGCTGACGTGCACGGCATCGGGATCATCCACGATGCCGCGGACGAGGTGGTCGAGTGCTTCGGCGCGGGCGCTCATCTCAGGCCTCGTCGGTCTTCGCGGCCTCGGCGTCCTCGGTGGACTCCCCCTCGGCGGGGGCCTCCTCGGAACCGGGCTCGACGACGTCGGCCGGCGCGGTGGACTCCTCGGACTCGCTCTTGGCCTTCTTCGCGCCGTCGCGGGACGCGGCGGCCGCCTTGTCGGCGTCGGCGATGAGCTCCTCGGCGGTCTTCTTCGACTCGGCGGACTTCAGCGAGCCGGCGGCGTCGCCCTCACCCTTGAACGTCGCCCAGTCACCGGTGACCTTGAGCAGGGCGGTGACCTGCTCGGTCGGCTGCGCGCCGACGCCGAGCCAGTACTGCGCACGCTCGGACCGGACCTCGATGAGGGAGGGGTTCTCGGTCGGGTGGTACTTGCCGATCTCCTCGATCACGGCGCCGTCGCGCTTCTTGCGCGAATCGGCGACGACGATGCGGTAGTACGGTGCACGGATCTTGCCCATGCGCTTCAGGCGGATCTTGACAGCCACGTGGGTGGACTCTCCTTCAGGGATGTTCGGGTGAGTCCCGCCGCAGCCTGTGGGGTCATGCGGGCGCTGACGGTTCTCTCGGTGTCGTGCACGGACAGGTAGAGGGCCGGTCCGGGCACATACAGGGCCTGATTATGCCAGGGATCCGCACCGGGGTTCCACCCACCCCGGTGTGCACCGGGGCACATGGGCGTGCGCGGCGCCTCAGCCGGAGAAGGCACCGATCAGCTCGCTGGCGCCGAGCACCACGAACAGCACGGTCACCGCGCCGAGCGCGAGGTTCGCCGCCGGTCCGTTGCGCCAGCGCCGCGGCATGTGACGGGAGTTCATCAGCACCAGCAGCGTGACGGCGAGGAAGGGCATGAAGAAGGAGCCGAGCACGCCATAGGCGATGATCACCTGCACCGGCTTGCCGAGCAGCAGCAGGAGCATCGGCGGCACGGTGAGCCACAGCACGTAGAAGCGGTAGTACTTCCCGCCGATGCGGCGGTCGGGGTGGCCCTCGTCCTTGCCGCGCACGTGCCCCCAGAAGTCCGCGAACATCACCGAGACGCCGTTCCACACCCCGAGCACGGAGGAGAACGAGGAGGCCCAGAAGCCGATCAGGAAGATCCAGCTGAACGCCGTGCCGTAGCGGTCGGCGAGCACGGTCGAGAGGTCCAGCAGCCCGCGGTCCCCCTCGTCGATCGCGACGCCGGAGGAGTACAGCAGCTCGGCGCCGACCACGAGCATGGCGACCACGAAGATGCCGGAGATGACGTAGGCCATGGCGTTGTCGATGCGCATGACCTTCATCCATCGAGGCGTGGACCAGCCCTTCTCGGTCAACCAGTAGCCGTAGGCGGCGAGGGTGATGGTGCCGCCGACGCCGCCGGCGATCGACAGCGTGTACACGAGCCCGCCGTCGGGGATGCGGGGCACCAGGCCGCCGACGACCTCGCCCAGGTTCGGGAGCGTGACCACGGCGGCGCCGACCACGGTGACGAACATGATCCCGACCAGCACGGCGACGATCTTCTCGAGCGCGTGGTAGCGCCCCAGCCAGACCAGGCCGGCGCCGATCAGACCCGTCGCGATCGCGTAGACGATGAAGGGCATCTCGGCGATCCAGCCGATGTCGCCGAGCACGGGCAGCTGCGGCACGAGAGCCGCGATCGGGAGGGCGGAAGCGCTCATGGCGGTCGCTCCGTACACGAAGCCCCAGATCATGATGTACGGGCCGAAGTACCAGGAGGTCCAGCGGCCCACACGTCGCCATCCCTCGAAGATCGAGTGGCCGGTGGCCAGGGTCCAGCGGCCGGCGCCCTCGACCAGAACGATCTTGATGATCACGCCGGCGACCGCGGCCCACAGCAGCGCGTAGCCGTACCTCGATCCGGCGACCAGGGTCGCCACGAGGTCACCGGCGCCGATCCCGGTCGCGGCGACGACCAGACCGGGGCCGATGAGCTTCCAGCGCGGTGGGGCGGTGTCCTGCACGTCGTCACGGGAGCTGTCCCCGGGTGCTGCCTCATCGGTGCGTCCGGCGGCGTGGGATGCGTGCGTTCGGTGCGCTTCGTCCTCGGAGTGCATGCCCCGACGGTAGCGCCTCGGCTCCGCTCGGGACCGGCGTCCGGCGGTGCGTCGGCGTGGCCCTCAGGCGTCGCGCGTCGCGCGTCAGGCCTCGGGCGTCAGACCTCGGGCCTCAGGCCTCAGGCCTCAGGCCTCAGGCGACGAGGGCGCCGCCGAGCACCACATGGCGCGGAGTGCGCAGCAGCCGGTGGTCGGTGCGCGGGTCCCCGGGCACCACGACCAGGTCCGCAGGGGCGCCGTCCTCGAGGCCGGGGACGCCGAGGAAGGCGCGCGGTGCCCACGCCGCGGCGTCGAGGATCGCCGTCCCGCTCAGCCCGGCGCGGGAGAGCTCGTCGAGCTCGTCGTGGATGATCCCGTGCCCGAGCACTCCCCCGGCGTCGGTCCCGACCAGCAGCCGCACGCCGGCGTCGTGGGCGTCGCGGGTGCGCTGGAAGCGCGCGGCCCGCAGCCGGCGCATGTGCGCCGCGTACGCCGGGAACTTCGCCTCCCCCTGGCTCGCATAGCTCTCGAACTCGTCGACGTTGACCAGGGTCGTGACCACGGGGACCCCGGCGCCGGCGACGCGGGCGATGGTCTCGTCGTCCAGACCGGTCGCGTGCTCGAGGCAGTCGAAGCCGGCGTCGAGGGCGAGCGGCAGCGTCTCCTCGTCGAAGGTGTGGGTGGTGATCCTGGCTCCGGCGGCGTGGGCCGCGCGGGCCGCTGCGGCGAAGTCCTCGCCGTCCCAGCAGGGCGAGAGGTCGCCGAGCTCCCGGTCGATCCAGTCCCCGACCAGCTTCACCCAGCCGTCGCCACGGCCGGCCTCGCGGGTCACGGCGGCAGGGAGCTCCGCCGGCTCCAGCTCGTCGGCGTAGCCGATCAGGTAGCGGCGGGTGCGGGCGAGGTGCCGCCCGCAGCGGATCAATCGCGGCAGATCCGCGTGCCGCTGCAGCGGTGAGGTGTCGATGATCGAGCCGGCGTCACGGATCAGCAGCACGCCGGTATCGCGGTCGGTGAGCGCCTGCTGCCGGGCCGTCGCCAGCGTGGTGCCCCCGCCCCCGTCGCCGATGCCGAGGTGGCAGTGCAGGTCCGCGAGCCCGGGGACGACCATGCCGTCGATCTCGCGGATCTCCGTGCCCACGCCCAGCTCGGGTCGCCGGTGGTGGATCCGCCCGTCCGCGACCCAGGCCTCGGCGATCTCCTGCTCCGGACCGAGCAGGATCGGCCCGCGCAGATGGAGGACCGGGGCGGGCTCGAGCGGGGCGGGAGCGGCATCGTCAGTGCTCATGGGGTCGAGCGTACTGGCCGGAGAGCGCCTGCTCGAGCCGGGGGACGCCCGTCACCGCTGCCCGCGCCACGTCGTTCCGGCCGGACCCACGGGCCCGATGCGGAGGGCAGGTCACCAGGGGGCGGAGCAGGGAGGAGGGTCCGCGCAGTGACGGCGGATCGGGGCAGGGAGGAGGGATCGGCAGGAGCACAGCGCCCCGCCGACCCCTGGCACGTCACTTCCCGCCGAGGAGCTTCTGCATCTCCGGCGGCAGCTGGCTGGGGTCGAAGTCGGACAGGTCCGGCTGTGCGCCCTGCTGGGCTCCGGCGCCGAAGGCGGAGCCGCCCTGGCCTCCGGTGCCGCCGCCCTCGGCCGCACGTCGGGCGGCTTCGGCCTGCTCGCGTGCGGCCTTGGCCGGATTCTTCGACTTGGACTTCTTGATCTGCTTCGGCGGGGCCTGCTTGCCGCGGGACTTCTTGCCCATCCCCATGCCCGGGCCGCCCGGCATCCCCGGCATGCCGCCTCCGGCCATGCCGCGCCCCATCGACTTCATCATCTGCTGCGCCTGCTTGAACCGCTCGAGCAGCTGGTTGATCTGCTGGACCGTGGTGCCGGAGCCCTTGGCGATGCGGTTGCGGCGCGAGCCGTTGAGGATCTTGGGGTTGCTGCGCTCCTCGGGCGTCATCGAGCGGATGATCGCCTCGACCCGACCGATCTCGGCCTCGTCGAAGTTGTCGAGCGCCTCGCGGTACTGCCCCATGTTCGGGAGCATCCCGAGCATCTTCTTGATGCTGCCCATGTTCTTGAGCTGCTGCATCTGGGTGAGGAAGTCATCGAGGGTGAAGTCCTCGCCGGAGGCCAGCTTCGCCGCGGCCTTCTCGGCCTCCTCCTGGTCGAAGGCCTTCTCCGCCTGCTCGATCAGGGTGAGCACATCACCCATGTCGAGGATGCGGTTCGCCATGCGGTCGGGGTGGAAGCGCTCGAAGTCGTCGACGCTCTCGCCGGTGGAGGCGAACAGGATCGGGCGCTGGGTGACGCCGGTGATCGACAGGGCGGCGCCGCCGCGGGCATCGCCGTCGAGCTTGGAGAGCACCACGCCGGTGAAGCCCACCCCGTCGCGGAAGGCCTCGGCCACGCGGGCGGCGTCCTGGCCGATCATGGCGTCGACCACGAACAGGGTCTCGTGGGGGGTGACGGCGTCGCGGATGTTCCGCGCCTGCTCCATCATCTCCTCGTCGATGCCGAGACGGCCGGCGGTGTCGACGATGACCACGTCATGCTGCTGGAACTGTGCGGTGGAGACGCCGTTCATCGCGACCAGCACCGGGTCGCCCACGCCGTTGCCGGGCTCGGGCGCGAACACGGGCACCCCGGCGCGCTCGCCGACGATCTGCAGCTGATTGACCGCGTTGGGGCGCTGGAGGTCGGAGGCGACCAGCAGCGGCGTGTGCCCCTCGTCCTTCATCCACTTCGCGAGCTTGCCGGCGAGGGTGGTCTTGCCGGCACCCTGGAGACCGGCGAGCATGATGACGGTGGGCGGGTTCTTCGCCCAGTGGAGCTCACCCGTGGCGCCGCCGAGCACCTCGACCAGCTCGTCGTTGACGATCTTGACGACCTGCTGGGCCGGGTTGAGCGCCTTGGAGACCTCTTCGCCGAGGGCTCGCTCGCGGACCCGGCCGGTGAAGTCGCGGACGACCGACACGGCGACGTCGGCGTCGAGCAGGGCACGGCGGATCTCGCGGATCGTCTTGTCGACGTCCGCCTCGGTGAGACGGCCATGGCCGCGAAGGCCCTTCAGCGACGCTGTGATGCGATCGGAGAGGTTGTTGAACACGAAGCGCTTCCCCTTGGTCGTACGGACCGCCCCAGTGTAGTGCGCCCGCCGCGGTCACCCCAGGGCGGGCGCTCCACCCCACAGGAGAGAACCCCCACCCCGGCCCTCAGGTGGCCGCGGCGTCCATCAGGCCCGCCACGATCCTGCCCACGGCGGGCGGGTCCAGCGCGCGGCCGTGCTGGTCGGTGAGGTAGAGGACGTCCACGGCGCGTCGCCCGAGGGTCATCACGTGGGCACTGCGCACCTGCAGCCCGTGCAGGGTGATCGTCTCGGCCAGATCGGCCAGCAGGCTGGGCCGGTTGCGTGCGTTGACCTGCACCACGGTCGCTTCGCTGGAGGCTCCGGGAAGCAGGGTCACCACCGGGGCGTCCTCGGTGGTGCGCGGCGGCGGGGCCGGCGGCAGCTCGAGCACGCGGGCGTCGGCCCGGTCCCGATGGGCGAGCTCGCGGTCCAGCGCCGAGCGCAGCACGGAGGGGTGCGGGAGATCCGCGGGGAGGCCCGCCACCCACCACGTGTTCACGGCGGTGCCGTCCAGGGTGCTGACCACCGCGCTGTGCACGTCCAGCCGCAGACGCACGAGGACCCGCGCCATGGCGGCGAAGACCCCGGCGCCGTCCGGGGCTCCCAGGCACAGCTGGGAGATCGGCTCGTCCTCGAACGGAGCCGGGTAGAGGACCTGGGCGCTTCCGCTGCGTCGGACGGCCTCGCGCACCGCCTCCTGGGCCGAGCGCTGCGGCGCGAGCCGCAGGCGCGGGGCGGAGGCCGTGCCGCGCAGGGCGTCCCGGGCGCGTTCGCTGAGATGGTCGACGAGGTCGGCGCGCCAGGTGGACCAGGCCGCGGGTCCGGCGGCGAGGGCGTCGGCCTCCGTGAGCGCACGCAGCAGCTCGAAGGTCTCGAGGTCGTCGTCGACCGCGCGCAGCAGGTCGCGCAGGGTGGTGGGGTCGGCGAGATCACGGCCGGTGGCCAGGCCGATGAGGGTGAGGTGCTCCCGCACCAGCGTCCCGATCACGCGCACGTCGGGCTCTTCGAAGCCCAGGTGCCGCGCCGCGGCCTCGGCGAGCGGAGCCCCCTCCGCGGCGTGGTCGCGGGCATCGGCGCGCTTGCCGAGATCGTGGAGGAGGGCGGTGATCAGCAGCAGGTCGGGGCGGCTGACCCGGGGCAGCATGCGCTGCGCCTCGAGGACCGTCTCGATCTGGTGCCTGTCCACCGTGAAGCGGTGCACCGCGGAGCGCTGGGGCCGGTTGCGCACCTCGGCCCAGCCCGGCATCCAGCGCTCGACGATCCCCTTCACGTCCAGGGCCTCGTAGACCTCCGCGAGGTGCTCCCCTGCGAGGGCGTCGACGAGCACATCGCGCTGCGCAGGGGACAGCGGTCCGGCCGGGGCCTGCGCCATCCTGGCCAGGGTCGCATCGGTCAGCGGCAGCCCGGTCGTCGCAGCATGGCGCACCGCCGCCAGGTCCCGCAGCGGGTCGCGCACGCGGGGGTCGACGGAGACCTCGCCGGCCTGGACCAGCACCCCGTGGCCGTGGCGCTGCATCGCGGGCCGACGCGCGGCGCCGGTCCCGTGGGTCCCCTGGCCGCCGGGGGCGATCGCGGCCTGGGCGGCCCGCACCGTCCGATGCAGCTCCCAGGTCACGGCGCGGGCCGCCTCGGCGAGCACCATGTGGTGCTCGTCGGCGGTGGAGTGACCGGTCAGCGCGGCGACGGCCTCCTGGTCGGCGCGGCGCAGCCTCGTGCCGGAGCCCCCGGTGACGGCCTGCAGGGCATCGCGGGCGTCCCGCAGGGTGCGCGCGGCGGCATCGACCACGGCATGGTCGTGATCGGCCAGCCAGCTCTCGGCGATCGCGCGGATCACGGTGATGTCCCGCAGTCCGCCGCGGTCCGACTTCAGGTTCGGTTCGGTGGAGTGCGCCAAGGACCCGTAGCGACGGGTGCGGTCCTCCGCCAGGTCCACCAGCTCCCCCGCCCGGCGCCGTGCCTCACGCCGCCACTGGGCGCGCACCCGCCCCGCGGCGTCCTCGACCAGGCTCTCGTCGCCCGCGACCGTGCGCAGGTCGAGCAGGGAGATCGCGGCGCGCAGGTCCGTCCCCGCGACCTGCTCGCACTCCTCGGGACTGCGCACCGAGTGGTCGAGCGAGGTGCCGGAGTCCCAGATCGGGTACCACAGCGCGGTGGCGAGCTGCGCGGAGCCCGCCTCGTCCACCTGCGCGGGGTCCAGCAGCAGCACCAGGTCGAGATCGCTCGCGGGGCCGAGGGACCGCCGGCCGAGGGAGCCGATGGCGGCCAGTGCCGCACCGGTCGCGGGAGCGCCGGCCCTCTCCCACAGCTCGCGCAGCCAGACGTCGACGAGGTCGGCCTGGGCACGGCGGCGGGAGGGACCGGCGGTGGGGTCCGCGAAGCCCTCGTGGAGCACCTGGGTGATCCGACGGGAGGAGAGCTCCTCAGAGGGCATCCGCCCCCCGTTCCCCCGTGCGCACGCGCACCACGGAGCCGACGTCGGTGGTCCAGATCTTGCCGTCGCCGATCCGTCCGGTGCGGGAGGCGGCGAGGATCAGATCGATGATCGACTCCTGGTCGTCCTCGAGGGCGAGCACCTCGAGCTTCAGCTTCGGGATGGTGTCGATCGTGTACTCCGCACCGCGGTAGACCTCGGTGTGGCCTCCCTGTCGACCGTAGCCGGCCACCTCGGTGACGGTGATCCCGGTGATCCCGTACTCACGCAGGGAGTCCGTGACCGCCTGCAGGGCGTGGGGCTGGATGATCGCGGTGATGAGCTTCATCGGGTCTCTCCTGTGGCGACGGGACGGGCGGTCTCCTCGGCACCGGAGGAGGCGGGCTCCGGGGCGTCGGGGGCCGAGGAGTGCGACTCCGGGACGGCGGGGGCCGGATTGCGCGGCTCCGTGCCGGAGTGGTCCAGCGGGAAGGAGCCGGGACCGGTCGGAGCCGTGCGCTCCCGTCGGGAGGCGAGAGCACCGCCCAGATCGTATCCGGACTCGGCGTGATGGGCGATGTCGATGCCGGCACGCTCGTCGGCCTCGGGGATCCTCCAGCCCATCGTGTACTTGAGCGCCAGGGCGATGACGGCCGTGAGCACGGCGGAGATCAGCATCGCGGCGACGGCGATCAGGATCTGGACCAGCAGCAGGCTCACGCCGCCGCCCAGCAGCAGCCCGCCGTCGGCGGCGAGGAAGCCGATTCCGATGGTGCCGACCAGGCCGCCCACCAGGTGCACACCGACCACGTCGAGGGAGTCGTCGATGCCGAAGCGGTACTTGAGGCCGACGGCGAGGGCACAGGCGAGGCCGGCCAGCAGGCCCAGGACGATCGAGGTGATCGGAGTGAGCGCGTCGGCGGCGGGGGTGATCGCCACCAGGCCCGCGACGATGCCGGAGGCCATGCCGAGGGACGTGACGTGGCGGTCGCGGATCCTCTCCACGAGCGCCCAGCCGAGCATCGCACCGGCGGTGGCGACGGTCGTGTTCACCCAGGCCAGACCGGCCGTGCCGTCGGCCGTGCCGGCGGAGCCGCCGTTGAAGCCGAACCAGCCGAACCACAGCAGCGCCGCGCCGAGCATCACCAGCGGCAGGTTGTGCGGCTTCATCGGCTCCTTGCCGAAGCCCTTGCGGGCACCGACGACCAGGGCGAGCACGAGACCCGCGACACCGGCGTTGATGTGCACCACGGTGCCGCCCGCGAAGTCGACGGGATCGGCGATGGCGGCGAAGGGTCCGTCATCGCTGAGCAGGCCGCCGCCCCAGACCATGTGCGCGATCGGGGCGTAGACCGCGAGGACCCACAGGGCGGCGAAGACCAGCCAGGTGCCGAGCTTGACGCGGTCGGCGATGGCACCGGAGATCAGGGCGGTGGAGATGATCGCGAAGGTCATCTGGAAGCCGGCGGCGACCAGGAAGGGGACGCCGCTCTCGGCGAGGATCGACTGCTCGTCGGTGCCGGACAGCCCGAAGAACTCCAGCGGGCTGCCGAACAGACCGCCGACGTCGGTGCCGAAGGCGATGGAGTAGCCGGCGACGGTCCAGGCGATCGCGACGACTGCGATGGCGCTGAAGGACATCAGCATCATGTTCAGCACGGTGCGGGCGCGCACCATGCCTCCGTAGAAGAGGGACAGGCCCGGGGTCATCAGCAGCACGAGCGCCGCGCTGGTGAGGATCCACGCTGTCGCCCCCGTGTCGAGGGTGAAGTCCATGTCGGCTCCAGTCAGAGGAGGGGCCGGCCCGTGACCGCCGGGAGGCGCTCAGGGTCCGTACGGCCTGGCAGGCCGTGATCCACATCGTGGGCGGGACGCCCCGTCCCGCCTAGGCCGGGAGGGGCCCGTGATCAATCCGTGACCGGGGTGACCGTTCCGCGGGACGCGGGCCGGGCGCTCGGGAGGCGCTCCTAGCGTCGAGGCCCTCGGCCACGACGCACCGGCGCACGACGCACCGGCGCCTGACGCACCGGGGACGGTCGCACCGCTCCCCCGCTCGCCGGCTCCGCCGTCCCGCCGTCCCGCCGTCCCGGACCGTGCGCACCGCCCGCACCATCCGGATCCCCGCCTCCGTCCCGGAAGGACACCCATGACCACCCCACCGCCCGGGGCGCATGCCGCCGCCGTCATCGAGCGCGGCATCGGCCGCCGTCGACTGATGCAGGTCAGCGCCGCCCTCGGGGCGAGCGCCGGACTGCTCAGCGCCTGCAGCTCGCCCTCCGCCCCTGCCGCTCCATCGCCCTCGCCGACCGCGGGGACGGGGCGGGTCCTGCAGCCCGGTGCCGGCAGCATCGACGGCGACCACTACCTGGGATCGGAGCCCGACTCGGTGCTGTGGGGCTATGTGCCCACCATCCACTCGACGCCGTCGCTGCAGATGGCCTCCGGCGAGACCGTGACCATCGACGCCGTCTCCCACGAGGGGATCCTCGAGGACCAGGGCAGGGATCCGCTGGCCTACTTCGCGGAGCACGGCGTGGCGGGCGAGGAGGTGCTCGAGGACGCGGTCGCGATCGCCGGGGAGTACGACCGCACCCCGCGGGACTTCGCGCTCGACGGACCGCACGTCGTCACCGGACCCGTCTTCGTGGAGGGCGCGATGCCCGGGGACGTGCTGAAGATCGAGACCCTCGAGGCGACCCCGCGGGTTCCCTACGGCGTGGTCTCCAGCCGACACGGCAAGGGCTCCCTGGCGGCGACCGCGGACGGCGGGGCGCCTCCAGGGATCACCGCGGAGCAGATCATGCCCCCGGCCTCCACCCGGGCGACCGACGATCCGGATCCGAGGCAGTGGGGCAACGTCTCGACCTTCACCCGCATCGAGGACGGCCAGGGGGTGATGGACTTCGGCGCGGGCTCCGTCCGGTTCCCGCTGCGTCCCTTCATGGGGATGATGGGGGTGGCGTTCTCCGAGGCGTCGGACCCGACCGATCCCTCCGCGAACTCGATCCCGCCCACCCTCGGCGGCGGGAACATCGACATCCGCCTGCTCGGCGAGGGATCCGCCTTCTACCTGCCCGTCCACACCGAGGGCGCTCTGTTCTACGTGGGAGACCCGCATCATGCGATGGGGGACGGCGAGGTCGCGCTGACCGCGATGGAGGGCTCTCTGCGCGGCACCTTCCGGCTCACGGTGTGCAAGGAGGGTGAGGGGGACGCCCCCGCGGTGGCGCACCGCTACCCCTTCGCCGAGACCGCGGACGCCTGGATCCCGATCGGGCTGTCGGATCCCGATGGGAGCGTCGACGAGCAGGTCAGCGATCTGGACGTCGCGATGCGGGTCGCCGTGGTCAACGCGCTCGACTTCCTCGAGCAGGACCTCGGCATGGACCGCCCGACGGCCTATGCGTACCTCTCGGCCGCCGCGGACTTCACGATCTCCCAGGTGGTGGACCGCACCGTCGGCGTCCACGGCGTGATCCCCAAGGCCCATTTCGGCTGACCTCGTCCCCGGATGACGGGGGCGGCGCACCTGGATCCGGTGCGCCGCCTCCTCGCGGCGGTGGAGGCTCAGGCGTCGAGCAGGGCGTCCACGAAGCCGTAGGGGTCGAAGGGCGTCAGGTCGTCCACGCCCTCGCCGAGCCCGACCATCTTGACCGGGACGCCGAGCTCGCGCTGGACGTTGACGACGATGCCGCCCTTGGCGGTGCCGTCGAGCTTCGTGAGCACGATGCCGGTGATCTGCACGGCCTCGGAGAAGACACGGGCCTGCTGCATGCCGTTCTGCCCGGTGGTGGCGTCGATGACCAGGAGGACCTCGGCGACCTCGTCGCCGTGCAGACCCTTCTCGGCGACCCGGCGCACCTTGCCGAGCTCGTCCATCAGGCCCTTCTTGTTCTGGAGGCGACCGGCCGTGTCGATGATGACCACGTCGGTCTCCTCCTCGATGCCCTCCTTGACCGCGTCGAAGGCGACGGCGGCAGGGTCGGCGCCGTCGCGATCCGAGCGGACGGTGTGCACGCCGACGCGGGAGCCCCAGGTGGCGAGCTGGTCCGCGGCGGCGGCGCGGAAGGTGTCCGCCGCTCCCAGCACCACGCTGCGCTCGGCGGCGACCAGGACGCGGGCGAGCTTGCCGACGGTGGTGGTCTTGCCGGTGCCGTTGACGCCGACCATGAGGATCACGGACGGCACCTCGGTGCCGTCCGGCGCCTCGCGGCGGCTGGCGGCGAGGCGGCGGTCCAGCTCGGGGTCCACCAGGGCCACGAGCTCCTCGCGCAGCGCGTCGCGCACCTTCTCGGCATCGTCCGTGCCCAGCACCTGGATGCGACGGCGGAGGTTCTCGAGCATCTCGTCGGTGGCGTCGGGGCCGAGGTCCGCCAGCAGCAGCGTCTCCTCGATCTCGTCCCAGGTGTCCTCGTCCACGCCGGCGCCCCGGGTGAGCAGGGTGAGGATCCCGCGGCCCAGGGCGCCGGAGCGGGCGAGGCGCTCGCGCAGGCGCACCATGCGGTCGGCGGGCGCCTCGGGGGTCTCGATCGCCGGTCCGGCGGGGGCGGTGACAGGTGCCTCGTCGGCGGGAGCGGCCTGCTCGACCGCTGCGGGCTCGGCGGGCGCGACGTCGGCGGGCGCAGGATCGGCGAGCGCCGAGTCGGCGGGCGCGGTGCCGGCGGAGGCGGTGTCGGCGGGCGCGGTGTCGGAAGAGGCGGTGTCGGCGGGCGCGGTGTCGACCGACGCGTCATCGGCCGTGTCGGGCCGCTCGTCCACGACCCCGGTCTCCGCGGCGGTCTCCTGGTCGAAGGGCACATCGGCCGAGGGGGCCTGAGCGGCCTGGGCCTCTGCCGGCCGGGTCGCACCTGGAGCAGCCTGCGGTCTCCGCGGGGCGTCCTCCGTCGGGGCGGAGGAGTCGCCCTCCGCAGCGGGCCTCGTCGGGGCGGAGAGGGTGTCGGCCCAGGTCGGTGCCGCCGGGCGGTCCTTGACCGCGGTCGCGGAGCGCGTGGTCCCGGCCCGGTCCCCGGTGGCGCTCTCGCCACCGCTCTCGCCGGTGGGATCCTCCGGGGGCTTGGTGCGGCCGCGGCTGCGGAGGTACGCCCAGGCGCCGGCGCCGATCACGAGGACGCCACCACCGCCGCCGGCGATCAGTGCGAGTAGGGCATCAGGATCCACGGGTCACCTCCGAGGTCGGGGAAGCCGACGATGCGGCGAGGACAGCTGCCAGTCTAGGCGGACGTTCCGAGCCGCTCCCCCACGGTGCCCGGCCCGAGCTCAGCGCCCGGTGCGCGAGGAGTGCCTGCGATCGACCGGCTCGTGCCCCTCCTCGTCCCGCCGACGGGAGAGGTTGGGCAGCGCGACCATGACCAGGATCCCCACCGCGAGCAGCACGGCGAAGAGCAGGAAGGCGATGACGACGACGAGACCCGGACCCATGTCCACATTGTGCACGCCCGCGGGGCGGTGGCGCCGCACCTCGCCGTGAGTCGCGCCTCATCTCCGCCGCGCCGACGCGGTCAGCCGAGCTCGGGGAACCAGATCCCGATCTCGCGGGCCGCGGACTCCTCGGAGTCGGAGCCGTGCACGAGGTTCTGGATCACGGGGAGGTCCTGCTCGCAGGCGAGGTCGCCGCGGATCGTGCCCGGGGCGGCCTCGGTGGGATTCGTGGCACCGGCGAGGGAGCGGAAGCCGGGGATCACGTTCACGCCCTCGGCGACGATCGCGACCAGGGGTGCGGCGCCCATGTACTCGACCAGGCCCGGGTAGAAGGGCTTGCCCTCGTGCTCCGCGTAGTGCGCGGCGAGCTCCTCGGCGGTGGCGGTGCGCTGGGCGAGCGCGACGATGTCGTAGCCCTTGGTCTCGATGCGGCGGATGATCTCCCCGCGCAGGCCGCGCTGGACGGCGTCGGGCTTGAGCAGGACGAGTGTGCGCTGTGCGGTCATGGCACCAGGGTACCCACCCTCCAGGGGGTCCCGGTCACCGGAGGCGGGTGCGGTCCCGGGCCGCTCAGTGCGCCGTTCCCTCGCCCCGCTGCGCGTCCTCCTGGGCGCGGGCGGTGTGCACCTCGCGGTCGACCGTGTCCTTCTCCGCATCCAGCTGGTGTCCCTTGACGGCCCCGTAGGCGTACAGCGCTGCGAAGAGGACCCCCACCACCCACATGGCGGTGACCTGGAGTCCCAGCAGGATCACGGGCAGCTGGAGCGCCAGGCCCAGCCAGTACGGCCAGGCGCCGCGGGTGAGCATCCCGGAGCAGGCCAGCAGGGCCAGTGCCGTGAGCAGACCCCACGCCCAGGTCAGAGCGCGGTCGTCAGGCACCAGCTGATGAGCCACCAGCACCGCGAAGAACACGACGAAGGCCTCGCACACGAGCATGGTCGCGGAGATCATCCGCTGCGCGCCGTGCGGACGGGTCGAGGGGGTGAGGTCGAGGTCCACGCTCAGTCCTCCTCCGGCACGCCGAGCAGATCGCGCACCTCGGCGGCGACGGTCACCGACCCGGCCACGACCACGCCGCCGAACTGGTCGCCGTCGAGCTCGGCGAGGTCGACCGCGGCCTGGATCGCATCGGGCAGGCTCGCCTGCTCGATCACGCGGTCCTCGTCGTCGAAGATCTCGCGCGCGAGATCCGCGAGCCGGTCGGTGGGGATCGCGCGCGGCGAGCTCGACTGGGTGATCACCACGCTGTCCAGCAAGGGCTCGAGCACGTCGAGGATCTCGGAGGCGTCCTTCTCCTCCAGGATCCCCACCAGGCCGACGGTGCGGGTGAAGCGGAAGTTCTCGCGGACCGTCTCGACCAGGGTGAGGGCCCCGGCCGGGTTGTGGGCGGCGTCCAGGAGGACCGTCGGCGCCTGCCGCACCACCTCGGCACGTCCGGGCGAGGTCACGCCCGCCAGCGCCGCGCCCAGCATCTCGCCGTCCAGGACGGTGCTCCCGCCGCCGAGCAGCGCCTCGGCGGCGGCGACGGCGAGCAGGGCGTTGCGGGCCTGGTGCTCGCCCAGCAGGGAGAGGAAGAGGTCCTCGTAGCGCCCGGCGATTCCCTGGAGGGACATCATCTGGCCGCCGACGCCGGGCGTCCGGGAGAGCACCCCGATCTGGCGGTCCTCGATCGCGGCCTCGGCGCCGAGCTCGTCGATGCGCTCGCGCAGCACGTCCGCGGCGTCCTCATAGGGCTGGGAGGCGAGGATCGCGGTGGCGTCCGCGGTGAGGATGCCGGCCTTCTCCCCCGCGATCTCGGCGATGGTCTCCCCGAGGTAGTCCTGGTGGTCCAGGGAGATCGGGGTGATCACGGCGACGTCCGGAGCCACGGCGCCGGTGGCGTCCCAGGTGCCGCCGAGACCTGTCTCGACGACGGCGACGTCGACGGGGGCGGAGGCGAAGGCCTGGAAGGCCATGGCCGTGAGGTACTCGAAGTAGGTCAGCGGCGGCCCGCCGGCGGCCTCCGACTCGGCGTCGACGATCGCGGCGAACGGTTCGACGTCGCGATAGGCCTGGAGGAAGCCGTCCTCGTCGATCGAGGCGCCGTCGATCGCGATCCGCTCGACGGGCGATCGCAGGTGCGGGCTGGTGGTGCGTCCGGTGCGCAGCCCGGCCTCGCGCAGGATCCGCTCGAGGATGCGGGCCGTGGTGGTCTTGCCGTTGGTGCCCGCGATGCGGATCGAGCGGTAGGAGTTCTGCGGGTCCCCCATCAGCTCCATCACCCGGGTGATGCGGGACAGATCCGGCTCGATCCGGTTCTCCGGGGCGCGCTCGAGCAGCGCCGCGTAGACCTCTCGCAGCTCGGGCGACATGGCCGGACGGGACGGACGGGGCACAGCGGCTCCTGGGTGGGACGGGCGGGTGGGGCGCGGATCAGTGTACGAGGAGCGGCTGGGACCGTTCCTCCCCACCACTGCCCCGTCCACAGAGAGCGGCCGGGACCCCGACGGCGCCGTCGGCCTCCCTACGCTCGGAGCATCCGACGGGCCGGTCCCCTCCCCGGAGACCTCCCGGGAGTCCCGGGCCGACGGCGCCGGATGGGGAGTACTGCCCATCGTCGGACGCCCTGGTGACGCATAGCCTCGGACCATGGGTGCGCCGGGGCACCGACCACGACGACGAACGGGGATCTGGACCATGCCACCTCTGACCGCCCATGTGGAGCAGGCCGCGCGCTGGGCCCACGACGACGCGGACCCGCCTGATCGGTGGAACCCGGTGTACCGCGCCCTGCTCCCCGCGCCCCCGGGCGGGGCCGAGCAGGTGCCCGACGAGGTCGACCTCGATCTCGTGGTGAGTCAGCTCTCCGCCCCCGCGCTCCTGGTGGTCGCGGTGACCCACGAGGGGTCGACCCGCCGGCTGCGCGCGGCGCTGTCTCCCCACGGGGCGACGCTCGAGTCCTCCCGGGACGAGGGGGCGTCCACCTGGTGGTCCGTGCCCGTCGAGCAGGTGCCCTCAGCGATCGGGGAGCTGCTCGCCGAGGCCGGCATCGCCCCGGCGTCACCGCACCTGACGGTCGCCGGCGACGCCGCCGGGCTGACCCTGACCCCGTCGCAGATCGCGCAGGTCCAGGCGTCGCTGGCCGCCGGCAGCCCGCCCGAGGAGGCCTTCGGCGCCGTCGAGGGATCGGACCCGCGTCTGCGCGACGCCCTCACCGCCTCCGGCCCCCGCATCGCACTGTCCCTGACCCTGCACGACGCCTCGGGCGTCGTGACCGAGGACCCGGTGAACTGGTCCCGGCTGTGGGTCCGCGGCGAGCTCGGCCTCTACCGGACGGGCTCCACCGGCTCCGCGCTGCCGGTCGTCCAGCCCGTCACCGACGGCGACGTGCTCGGATCGGTGCTGCCGGTCCTCGAGCAGGGTGTGCGGTTCGCCGCCGCCCGCGACGCCCGGGGCGGTGCGCGATGACCGCCTTCCTGGGCATGGACACCGCCCGGATGCGCGAGCACGCCGAGCGCCTCCGCGGCGCCTCCGGCGAGGTCGAGGAGATCAGGGCCCGGCTCGACGCCGCGGTCCGGGGCGTGCCGTGGGTCGGTCCGGACGCGGACACCTTCTGCGGGCGCTGGAACGAGCTGTCCTCGAACCGACTCGCCGCCGTCTGCGACGAGCTCCTCGCGCTCGGCGATCGCGGGCTCGGGGAGGCGGAGCAGCAGGACGTCGCCTCGGACGCCGACGGGGCCGACGGCGGCAGGGGCCGGAACCCGAGCACCATCCCCCGCTCGGACTCCTCGGAGTCCAGCAGCGGGTACCGCCATGCGGACAACCCGTGGCTCCCCGACTGGCTCGAGGACCCGCTCGAGGGCGCGGTCTCCGGCCTCGCAGGACTGATCTCCGACGGCATCGGACGGGGGTTCGACACCGGCATCGATCTGCTCGAGGGCGGGCTCGGGCTGTTCGGGGTGAACACCGAGGGGATCGGGCAGTTCCAGCGGGACGCCGACCACTTCGGCGGGATCCTCGAGGACTGGGCCACCGGCGAGCGCGTCCCGACGATCGCCGAGCTCGGCGCCGCCGGCCTGCTGGCCGCAGGATCGGCCGGAGTCGGCGCGTACGAGGCGATCACCGGCACGGACACCCCGCTGCTCGATGACCGCCCCGGCGGGATCGTCGAGTCGGTGAGCACCGACACGACGCCCACGCAGGGCCCGCAGACCCTGCAGGACCTCGTCCTGGAGAACGACGCGCTGCGCCTGGACAACCCGGGCGGCCCGCTCGAGAACGGACAGATCGGCATCCAGGAGGTCCACCGCACGGGCGGCGGGGACCCGGCGTACATCGTCCAGGTCCCGCCCACCGAGGGCGCGGCGCTCTCCGACGTGCCCGGCGCCTACGGCGAGCAGGGCAACTCCCGGGACTGGGGCTCGAACCTGCGACTGGTCGCCGGGCAGCACCCGGCGGCGATGGACGATGTGCGAGCCGCGATGGAGTCCGCCGGCGTGCCTCCGGGGGCCGACGTGATGATCGTCGGCCACTCGCAGGGCGGGATCGTGGCGAACCACCTCTCGGCGGATCCGTCCTTCAACAGCGCCACCGGCGAAGCGGGCACCTACAACGTGACCCACACGTTCTCGGTCGGCTCGCCGGTGCAGACCGTCGTCCCGGCGCAGGGGTCGACCCAGTCGGTGAACGTGAACCACGAGGGAGGGATCGGGCCCGGAGGGATCAGCGGGGATCTCATCCCCGCTCTCGACCTGGGCGGTGCACAGGTCGACGGCGGAACCCTCGGCGCTCCCAACAGGCACGAGGTCTCCCTGCCGGGATACCCCGTCCCCTCCCTCGACCCGATCAGCATCCTCGAGTCCAACCATGATTCGGTGGGGCTGAGCGGAGAGGCCGAGGGCGGGTACTCCGGCAGCGTCGGCCGCGCCGTGGCGACCGATCCCACGCTGTCCGCCCTGGAGCGGGATCTCACGGGCGAGTATCTCGGGGACGGCACCTATGTCGCCGAGTCCCATGTGGTGACGGTGGGCCGCGGCGAGCCGTGAGCGGGCGGCGACCGATCCGGGCCCTGCCGCCACGGGCCCTGCCCCCGCAGCCGCTCCCCCGCCCGTGCTCAGCTCAGGCCGTACCTGCCGTAGAGGGACTCCGCCGTGACCCGGTCGCGGCGCGGGTCCTCCCCCGCCACGTCCGGGTCGAGATCCAGCGGGGTCAGCTCCTCCCCGCTGTCGAGCATCCCGGAGATGCCTCCCACCCGGAGGCTCCGGGCCTCCGCCTCGGCGAGCTCCGCATGGACGACGGTGACGATGCGGCGCATCACCTCGTCAAAGATCTCCAGCCCTCCCTCGCGGTCCTCCGCCGCGAGGGAGACGGTGCCGCTGAGGAGTCGCTCGAAGGTCGCGCCGTCGGCCATCCGGAGCTCCGCCGAGGAGACGCCGTCGACCTCCGCGGCGGCCTCCTCGGTCGCTGCGACGAGCTTCTTCCGTCCGCTGCCGCATCCGCTGAGCAGCGCAGTCGCGGCGGCAGCCGCCCCTCCCAGTAGTCCGCGTCTGCTCACCATGCTCATCTCCTCGTCCGACGGCTCACGACAGAGCATGCCATGTCCGCCGCCGGAACCGGTCGCGATCAGGCGCGGACCACGGAGACCGTGACGGTGCCTCCGGTGACCTTCTCGCTCGCGCTGTGGGCACCCTCGAGCGGGGCCGCCGGGACCGTGAGATCGCGGGCCAGCACCTCGCCGGCCACCAGCTCACGGTGCGCGGCGACCGCCGCGACGACGGACTCGTCGCCGTCCACGGTCAGCCGGATCCGGTCGGAGACGTCGAACCCCGCCTCGCGGCGGGCGGACTGGATCGCGCGCACCACGTCCCGGGCGGTCCCCTCGGCGGCGAGCTCGTCCGTGACACGGATGTCGAGGGCGAGGAAGTCACCGCCGCGCAGCACGCCGACGCTGCGGCCCTCCAGGGCCGCGGTCTCCCCGGCGACGAGGTCCAGCGAGTACTCGCCCTCCTCGAGCGCGATCCCGCCGGAGACGACCTGCCCGGCCTCGTCGACGGACCAGTCGCCCGTCTTGGACCCCTTGATGACCACCTGCACCTGCTTGCCGAGGCGCGGCCCGGCGGCGCGGGCGTTGACGCTCAGGCGCTGCTCGACGCCCATTCCCTGCGCCTCCTCGCTGGTGACGTCCAGCAGGCGCACGGACTTCACGTTCAGCTCGTCGGCGATGATCGCCGAGAACGCCTCGAGCGCGTCCGGGTCGTGGTGGACCACGGTGAGCTCGGCGAGCGGCAGTCGGGCGCGCAGCTGCTCCTTCTTGCGCAGGGCGTTGCCGGCGCTCGCGATCGCCCGCACGTCGTCCATCCGCGCGACCAGCTCCGCGTCCTGGGGGAACAGCTCGGCGTCCGGCCAGTCGGTCAGGTGCACGGAGCGGCCGCCGGTGAGCTGCTTCCAGATCTCCTCGGTGACCATGGGCAGCAGCGGGGCCGTCACCTGGCAGAGGGTCTCCAGACAGGTCGAGAGCACGTCGATCGCCTGTTCGTCGCCCTCCCAGAAGCGATCCCGGGAGCGGCGCACGTACCAGTTGGTGAGCATGTCCAGGTAGTCCTGGATCTGCTCGGCGGCGTCCGCGATCGCGAGGGCGGTCATCGACTCCTTCACCTCGCGGACCAGGTCACCGGTGCGGGCCAGCAGGTAGCGGTCCATGACGTCGGTCGAGTCGTGGCGGGTGCGCCCGCGGTACCCCGTCGGCCGTCCGTCCGCGTCCTTCTCCCCCGCGGCGTTCGCGTACAGCCCCAGGAAGTACCAGACGTTCCACAGCGGCAGCACCACGTGGCGGGTGGCGTCGCGGATCTTGGGCTCGTCGACCACGAGGTTTCCCCCGCGCAGGATCGGGGAGCTCATGAGGAACCAGCGCATCGCGTCGGCCCCGTAGGAGTCGTACATCTCGCGCACGTCGGGGTAGTTGCGCAGCGACTTGGACATCTTCTGCCCGTCCTCGCCGAGCACGATGCCGTGGCAGATCACCGAGGTGAACGCGGGCCTGTCGAACAGCGCGGTGGAGAGCACGTGCATGACGTAGAACCAGCCGCGGGTCTGCCCGATGTACTCGACGATGAAGTCCGCGGGGTTGTGGGACTCGAACCAGTCGGTGTTCTCGAAGGGGTAGTGCACCTGCGCGTACGGCATCGAGCCGGAGTCGAACCAGACGTCGAAGACCTCCTCGACGCGGCGCATGGTCGAGCGCCCGGTGGGATCGTCCGGGTTCGGACGGGTGAGCTCGTCGATGTAGGGGCGGTGGAGGTTGACCTCGCCGTGCTCATCGCGCGGCAGGGTCCCGAAGGCCTCCTCGAGCTCCGCGAGGGAGCCGTACACCTCGGTGCGGGGATGGGTGGGGTCATCGCTCTTCCACACCGGGATCGGGGAGCCCCAGTAGCGGTTGCGGGAGATCGCCCAGTCGCGGGCGCCCTCGAGCCACCTGCCGAACTGGCCGTGCTTGACGTTGCCGGGCACCCAGTCGATCTGCTCGTTCAGCTCCAGCATCCGCTCGCGCTGATCGGCGACCTTCACGTACCAGGAGGAGACCGCCTTGTAGATCAGCGGGTTCCGGCAGCGCCAGCAGTGCGGGTAGGAGTGCACGTAGCTGGCCTCGCGCAGCAGCCGCCCGGCGCGCTGGAGATTGCGGATGATCGGGCGGTTCGCCTCGAACACCTGCACGCCGGCGATCTCGTCGAGCTCCGTGCCGGCGAAGTAGTCCAGGAACTGGGCGCCCTCGTCGACGGAGACGATCACGGGGATGCCGTACTCGGCGTTGACCTGCTGGTCCGCCTCACCATAGGCGGTGGCCTGGTGGACCACGCCGGTGCCGTCGTCGGTGGAGACGTAGTCGGCCACGGTGACGATCCAGGCGTTCTGCGTGCCCCACTTCTCCCGGTCCTCGGAGTAGACCGTCCACAGCGGGGTGTACTCGACGTGCTCGAGCTCGGCGCCGGCGAAGCGGCGCTCCTCGAGAGCGGCGAGTGCGGCCTCGGCGCTCTCGTAGCCGAGCTCCTTGGCGTAGGAGCCCAGCAGCGCGGTGGCCATGAGATAGCGGCCCTCGCCCGAGGCGGTGCCGTCGGCCGATCCCAGCGGACCGGCGGGGACCACCGCGTACTCGAGCTCGGGGCCGACGGCGAGGGAGAAGTTCGTGGGCAGGGTCCACGGGGTGGTGGTCCAGGCCAGGGCGCTGACGCCCTCCAGGCCCAGCGCGGCGGCCTTCTCACCGCTGAACGGGAAGGTGACGGTGACTGTCTGGTCCTGGCGGTCCTGGTAGACGTCGTCGTCCATCCGCAGCTCGTGCGCGGACAGCGGCGTCTGGTCCTTCCAGCAGTAGGGCAGCACGTAGTAGCCCTCATAGGCGCGGCCCTTGTCGTGCAGGGTCTTGAAGGCCCACAGCACGGACTCCATGAAGGTGACGTCGAGGGTCTTGTAGTCGTTCTCGAAGTCGACCCAGCGGGCCTGGCGGGTGACGTAGTCCTCCCACTCCTTGGTGTACTTCAGCACCGAGGCCTGCGCGGCGTTGTTGAACTCCTTGAGCCCCATCGCCTCGATCTCGGACTTCTCGGTCATGCCCAGCTCCCGCATCGCCTCGAGCTCGGCGGGCAGGCCGTGGGTGTCCCAGCCGAAGCGGCGGTCCACCTTGTCGCCGATCATCGTGCGGAAGCGCGGCACGACGTCCTTGACGAAGCCGGTGAGCAGGTGCCCGTAGTGCGGCAGACCGTTGGCGAAGGGCGGGCCGTCGTAGAAGACGAACTCCTCGGCGCCCTCGCGCCGCGCGATCGAGGCGCGGAAGGTGTCGTCGACGCGCCAGAACTCCTGGACGGCGTTCTCGAGCGCGGGCAGGTTCGGCGAGGGGACGAGCGGGTCTCCGCTGACCGGGTAGACCATGGGGACGGACCTCCGAGAGGGAACAGGGCGATGGCGGCATCGACGACATTGCTGTCCGAGGACGCTTCCCGGCGCGGAGCCGATGGCGCGGTACCACCTCGGTTGACACCTCGTGCGCCGACGGATGCGGCGCAGGGGTCTCCCCTCGTTCCTCAGCTGTGACGGGCTGGTCCCGGCGGGTTCTACTGGGCCTGCGCCCGCGAGCGGGCGGTGGGCGGTTCTTCCCGCGGCTCTCCGGTGATGGCCGGGTCGATGCCGATGGCGGTCAGTGTACGCACTCGCTCCCGACGGGTCACGCGGCGGCGAGCGGAAGAGACACGGTGAACACGGTGCGCCCCGGGCGCGAGTCGACGCCGATGTCTCCGTCATGGGCCTCGACGACGGCGCGCACGATCGAGAGCCCGAGCCCGGTGGTCCCCTCGCGCCCCGAGCGGGCGCGGTCGGCGCGAGCGAAGCGCGAGAAGACGTCGGGCACCAGCTCGGGGTCGATGCCGGGACCGTCGTCGATCACCGAGAGACGCGCCCGAGTCCCCTCCCGGCGCAGCCGGACGTGCACGGCCGTCCCCTCCGGGGTGTGCTTGCGCGCGTTGGAGAGGAGGTTCACGACCACCTGCGTCAGCTGGCGCGGATCGCCCTGGACGAGCACCGGGGCGTCCGGGACGTCCACGTCGTGCCGGTGCCTCGGAGCGGCCGCGCGGGCGTCCATCACGGAGTCCATCACCACCTCGCCGAGATCCACCTCCTCCCGCGCCTGCGGCGCCCCGTCGTCGAGCCGGGTCAGCAGCAGCAGGTCCTCGACCAGGGAGGTCATCCGGCGCGACTGCGCCTCGAGCCGCTCGACGGACTGCGTGCCGTGCTCGCCGAGCTCCTCCGTCAGGCGCAGCATCTCGGTGTAGCCGCGGATCGCGGTGAGCGGGGTGCGCAGCTCGTGGGAGGCGTCGGCGATGAAGCGGCGCATCCGCTCCTCGCTCAGCTGCCGCGTCGCGATCGCGGTCTCGACGTTGTCGAGCAGGTGGTTGAGCGCCCGCCCCACCTCCCCCACCTCGGTGCCGGGGACGGTGTGCTCGGGCCGCACCCTGTCGTCCAGGCGCACGCTGCCGCGGTCCAGCGCGGTGCGCGCCACCTCGGAGGCGAGGGCGGCCACGTCGTCGAGCGGGCGCAGGGTGCGACGGACGATGAACGAGCCGGCCAGCGCCGTCACTGCGAGCGCCGCGGCGCCGGCGCCGAGCAGGGTGAGGTCCAGCCGCAGGAGGGTCGAGCGCAGGGCGGACACGGGCAGACCGGTGACCACCTCGTCCCCGTCCTGATCCCCGCCCTGGTCCCCGTCCGGGGCTCCCTCGCCGAGCGGGAGGGCCACCACCCGGTAGGCGCCGATGGAGAGATCGGCCGTGATGCGGTCCCCGGCCTCGGCCCGCTCGATCGCCTGCGCGAGCAGGTCGACGTCCTCGTGCGACAGCTCCCGCGTCGTCCCGTCCTGATCGCGCCAGACGGCGGAGACGAGGTCCCCGTCCTCCCGCCGAGCGGTGAGCTCGAACTCGCCGCTGTCACCGGCGTTCTGCGCCGGGCCGCCCGGCGGGGGTGACGGGACGGAGGGGCCGTCCTCCTCGAGCTGCTCACGTCCGACGGCGCGGTCCGCGGCGCGCAGCAGCTGGGCGTCCAGCTCGGCGTCGAGCTGGGTGCGCAGGGAGGCGTGGGTGACCAGGCCGAGGACGAGGCAGACGATCCCGACGGTGACGACCAGGAGCACCACCAGGCGCCGACGGAGCGGAGCGCGGCGACCGGACGGGAGCCGCGGCGAGGACGAGGACGGGGTGGTCGCGGACGAGGGCGGGGTCGGGGGCGGCGGAGGAGTCCGGGTCGGGGTCATCGGTTCAGCGGGCGGGCTTGAGCATGTAGCCGGCGCCGCGGACCGTGTGGATCATCGGGTCCCTGCCCGCGTCGATCCGTTTGCGGAGATAGGAGATGTACAGCTCGACGACGTTGACCTGACCGCCGAAGTCGTAGTTCCACACGGCGTCGAGGATCCGGGTCTTGGAGAGCACCTTCCGGGGGTTCTCCATGAGGTACTGCAGCAGCTGGTACTGCGTGGCGGTCAGCGGCACAGGCTCCCCGCCCCGCGTGACCTCATGGGTGTCGAGGTTCATCACCAGATCGCCCACCACCAGCTCGTGGCTGCTCTGCGAGACGATCCCCGAGCGCCGCACCAGCCGGTGGAGGCGCAGCAGCACCTCCTCGATGGTGAAGGGCTTGGTCACGTAGTCGTCGGCACCGGCCGCGAGGCCGTCGATGCGATCGGTGGGAGCGTCCATCGCGGTCAGCAGCAGCGCGGGGATCTCGCTCTGCAGGCCTCGGATCCGACGGAGCACCTCGACGCCGTCGAGGCCCGGCAGCATGCGATCCAGCACCAGCACGTCGAATCGCTGCCCTCGGGCGCTGCGCACCGCCTCGAGCCCGTCGTCACAGCAGGTCACCTCCCATCCGATCATCTGCAGCGGGAAGCGCAGCAGATCGGCGATCGTCGGTTCGTCCTCGACGACCAGGACTCGCACGGGACTGCCGTCGGGATGCTCGAGCCGCGGCAGGGCGGCGAGCGCGGAGAGCGCGGAGAGCGCGGAGTCTTTCATGTGGTCCCCTGAGGTGCGTCGGCCGGCGAGGGCGCCGGGCAGCAGGCTCCCGCACCCGGCGTCGATCCCGAGAGTAGCCCCGACCGCTCGACTCCGGACGGATGCCGGGCCCGGTCACAGAGAACCCGTGCCGGGTGCACAGCCCCTGCACAGCTCGACGGGGTCGGATGGGTGCCACGGCGGTCGACGGCCGCCGTTCCCACCGGGAGGTGCCGACATGGACGACGACCCCGACCTGTGCTCCGCGTCGGGCGACGAGCCGTCGCGCGACCGCGCCGGCGGCCGCGCGCCCGCCGACCGCCCCGCTCCCGGGTCCCGCGCCGGCCGCACGAGCGCCGCCGTGCTCGGCGCCGCGGCGATGCTGGTGCTGAGCTTCGGCCCCTCGGCTCTCGCCCTCAGCCCCTCGAGCACGGCGCCAGCGCCCCAGACCTCACGGGTGGTGACCTCGGCGTCGGCGCTCGGCCCCGCGGCGGCCGCGACCGCCCGGTCCGAGGACTCCCCGGAGGCGGACGCGCAGGACGAGGTCGACGCAGCGGGCTGAGCCGTGCACGAGAGGTGCGAGTGTGGGATCAGCCGCGAGGAGGCACGACTCACCCCGTCGGCCCCGCGGTGTCGTGGAAGACTGGGACCTCCACGAATCCGCCCCGTCCCGGGACGGTCGACGCAGAAGGAGCGAGGATGTCGCTGTTCGGAGAGCCCTTCACCGCGAAATGCCTGAAGTCGGGGATCACGGTCGAGGTCGAAGAGGGTCAATCCCTGCTCCAGGCGCTGCTCGACGCCGGTGTGCCGATGGACTACTCGTGCGAGGGCGGCGTGTGCGGCACCTGCGTGGTGCCTCTGGTCTCCGGCGACGTCGAGCACATGGACGAGTTCCTCATGGACGACGAGAAAGAGGATCAGATGATCACGTGCGTCTCCCGCGGAGAGGGCGAGATCGAGATCGACGTCTGAGCCGGAGCTCCCCGGCCTCCCGTCCCCCGGCCTCGCGTCACAGGCGCGGGCCGGCGACGACC
Source organism: Brachybacterium sp. AOP43-C2-M15 (assembly GCF_052446295.1). Lineage (NCBI taxonomy): Bacteria > Bacillati > Actinomycetota > Actinomycetes > Micrococcales > Dermabacteraceae > Brachybacterium > Brachybacterium sp. AOP43-C2-M15. The sequence continues at coordinate 132,659 of NZ_JBQSWB010000005.1, read as the reverse complement.
CAGGCGACCCCCACCAGGCCCATCAGCGCCCCGGCCGCGGCGATCGCGAGCGGCAGGGCCATGCTCGGACCCACCACCAGCAGGGCGAGCATCCCCAGCGCGGCGGCGACCAGGAGGAGGGCGAACAGCAGCGGTCTGCCCGCTCCGGGCTTCGACCCGCGCCACCGGGGATCGGGGCCGTCGGGATGCGTCATCGCCATGCTGAGGTCCTCTCCGCCCACGGGTCCGATGGGCGCTGCGCCGCGGGAGCGGCCCCGTCGGTGAGGGGCCGGTCCCTTCGATGACCCGATCCTCCCCCGTCGTGCCGCTCCGCGGCATCCCGCGCAGGGAGGAGATCCCCCTCCCCCTTTGGTCGTACACGGGGTCGTGCGCGCCCGCTCCGCGCGGTCGCCCGTGATCGCGCCTCAGGGGTGCGCCGGAGGCGGCCCGGGCGCCTCGCCCCGGGGATCGTGCGCCTCGAGGGCGAGGACGTCGGCGCGTGCGGCGTCCGTGCCGTCGTCGTCACGACGGGCGTCCTGCCGGGCGAGCTGCGCGAAGACGCCGTCGCGCCCGACCAGCTCCTCGTAGGTCCCGCGCTCGACGATGCGTCCGCGCTGCATGACGACGATCTGGTCCGCGTGGCGGACGGTCGACAGGCGATGGGCGATCGAGACGGTCGTGCGGCCCCGAGCGGCGGCGTCGAGCGCTCCGGACATCGCCCTCTCGGTGGCGACGTCGAGGGCGGAGGTCGCCTCGTCCAGCAGCAGCACCGGGGGGTCGCGCAGGATCGTGCGGGCCAGGGCCAGGCGCTGCTTCTCGCCGCCGGAGAAGCGGTAGCCGCGCTCCCCCACCACGGTCTCGTACCCCTCGGGCAGCGAGAGGATGTGCTCGTGGATCTGGGCGATGCGACAGGCGCTCTCGAGCTCCGCGGCGCTCGCCCCGGGGCGCGCGAAGCGCAGGTTGTCCGCGATGGTGGCGTGCAGCAGATAGGTCTCCTGGGTGACCACGCCGATGCTCGCGGCGAGGGACTCCATGGTGATGTCGCGCAGATCGTGCCCGTCCAGGGTGATGCGCCCCGTGGTGGGCTCGTAGAGGCGGGCCATGAGATAGCCGGTGCTGGTCTTGCCCGAGCCCGTCGCTCCCACCAGGGCGGTGTGCCTGCCCGCGGGGACCACCAGATCGATCCCCCGCAGAGCGGGCTCCTCGGCCCCGGGATAGGCGAAGGAGACCTCCTCGAAGCGGATCTCGCCGCGCACGTCGTCGGGCCCGAGCGCGACGGCGTCAGGGGCGTCCTGGATGAGGATCGGCGCGTCGAGGTACTCGAAGACGCGGGCGAACAGGGCGAGCGAGCTGTTGACCTGGTTGGCCACCCGCAGAAGTCCGTTGATCTGGGGGAACAGCCCCGACTGCAGGGCGATGAAGGCGACCAGGGTGCCGATGGTGACTCCCTGCCCGTCGGGGTCGCCGAACAGCAGGTGCCCGCCGAGCAGGTAGGTCAGTGCCGGGAAGAGGGCCATCAGGGTGGTGAAGACGGCCATCTGCCAGCGTCCGGCCATCTCGGAGCGGACCTCGAGGTCCGCCAGGTCGCGGGAGTCCCCTGCGAAGGCCGCGCTCAGGGCCTGGGTGCGGCCCATGGTGATCCCCAGCAGGATCCCGGAGACGGACAGCGACTCCTGGATCCCGGCGGAGAGGTCCGCGGCCTTCTCCTGCCGGGTGCGCACGATCGCGCGGCGCCGACGCCCCACCCGACGGTTCATCCACACCGCGAAGGGCAGCGCCACCAGCGAGAAGAGCGTCAGCCGCCAGTCCATCGCGACCATCGCCACCAGGGCCATCAGCACCCCGGCCCCGGCGGAGACGATCTGCGTCATGACGGAGGTGACCACGGCCTGCATCGAGCCGATGTCGGAGAAGATGCGGGACTGGATCTCGCCGGTGCGAGTGCGGGTGAAGAACCCCAGCCCCATCCGCTGCAGGTGCGAGAAGACCGAGACGCGCAGGTCGTGCATGACGGACTGGCCCACACGGGTGGAGAGCATCGACTGGGTGACGCCGAGCGCGCTGGAGACCACGGTGACGGCGATCAGCCCGCCGACGGACCACGCCAGCACGTCGGAGCGCTGCTCGGGCAGGGCCACGTCCACGATCTCGCGGACCAGGAAGGGCGAGACAACCCCGGTCGCCGCGCCGAGCAGGATCAGCAGCAGCACCCCGGCGAGGGTGCCGCGGTAGGGGCGGAAGAGGGAGAGCACGCGCCGCAGGTCCGGGCGCTGGCCGGGGGCGAGCGTGAGGTCGTCGCCGAGACGGCCGCCACCGCCGCCCATCCCGCCGCCTCCCATGCCGCCGCGGCCGGACATGCCCCCGACGGTCATCACACCCCCTGGTGGCGTGCCACCCGGTGTGCGGCGGCCTGGGCGAGGGGGCGGAGGGTGACCAGGTCCAGGTTCACGTGGTGCGGCGCGTTCAGCGCGTAGGAGATGACGTCGGCGCAGTCCTCCGCCGTCAGCGGCGCCTCGACCCCGTCGTAGACGGCGTCGGCGGCCTCCGCGTCACCGAGGCGCACCAGGGAGAACTCCTCGGTGCGGACCATCCCGGGAGCGATCTCGATGACCCGGATCCTCTCGCCGTTCAGCTCGAGGCGCAGGGCCTGGGCGAGCATGTGCTCGCCCGCTTTGGCGGCGTTGTAGCCGGAGCCGCCGGGGTAGGCCTCGTGCCCGGCGACGGAGGTGAGGAACAGCAGGTCGCCGCGACCGCTCGCGCGCACGGCCGGCAGCAGGGCGCGGGTGACGCGCACCGCTCCGAGCACGTTGGTCTCGTACATGCCCTGCCACTTGTCCAGATCGGCCTCGGCCGCGGGCTCCACGCCGAGGGCGCCGCCGGCCACGTGGACCACGGAGTTCAGGGCCCCGCCGAACAGGTCCCCGACCCGCTCGACGAGACCCGCCACGGAGTCGTCGGAGGTGACATCCACGCCGAGCACCTCGCAGCCGGTCTCCGCGGCGAGCTGCTCGAGCCGGTCCTCCCTCCGGGCGACGGCCAGCACCCGCCACCCGTCGGCGACCAGGCGCTGCGCGGTGGCGCGCCCGATGCCGGAGGAGGCACCGGTGACGACGGCGGTGAGGCGGGACGGGTCGGACGCGGTGTTCGCGGTGTTCGCGGTGTTCGCGGTGTTCGCGGTGTTCGCGGTGCTGGCGGCATTCGCAGTGGTCATGACCACAGCGTACGCGGACGGAGCCGGTGGGACCGGCGCGACGGGCTCCCGGTCACGGGCACCTCCTCCGGGCGGTCACCAGCCGATCTCGAGGCATCCGTGATGGTCGCTCGGCTCGGTCTGGACGGTCGCGTGCTCGATGCCGTGGCGGTCGCGCAGCAGGGCCTGCGCGGCGTCGAGGACGGGGTGCGGGTCTGCCCCCTCCTCCACCACCAGGTGCACCGTGGCGACCTCCATCCCGGAGGTCAGGGTCCACAGGTGCAGGTCGTGCACATCGGCGACGCCGTCGACGGCCCGCAGGGCCTCCTCCACCGCGCGGGGGTCGATGCCGGCGGGCGCCGCCTGGCCCAGCACGGTCAGCACCTCCCGGGCCAGCAGCACGGCGCGCACCGCGATGAACGCGCCCACGGCGAGCGCCACCACGGTGTCCACGACCATGGCCCCGGTGAGCCGGATCAGCACCGCCGCGAGGATCACCCCGACGGAGCCCAGGGTGTCGGCGAGGACCTCGAGGTAGGCGCCCTTGACGTTCAGGCTCTCCCGGGCCCCTCCGCGCAGCATCAGCAGCACCACGAGGTTCACCACCAGGCCCAGGGCGCCGACGACGAGCATCGGACCTGTGTCCACGTGCACCTCGGTGCCGAGGCGGCGCACGCCGCTGATCCCCACGCCGGCCGCGACGCCCAGCATGATCAGCACGGCCAGCAGCGCGGCGAAGACCTCGAGGCGGTAGTTGCCGAAGGTGCGCCGACCGTCCCTCGCGGGCCGTGCGGCGAGGACCGTCGCCGCCAGCGCGGCCGTGAGGGTGACGACGTCGGCGGCCATGTGACCGGCGTCCGAGAGCAGGGCGAGGGATCCGGAGAGCAGTCCGGCCACGAGCTCGACGACGAAGAACGTGCCGATCAGCACCACCGCGACCAGCAGCCGCCAGCGATGCGCGGCGCCCGCGTGACCCGCGGCGGGGCCGTGGGAGTGGGTCATCGGGACACCTCGTCCTCGACGGCGTGGGAGGTGGTGGCGAGCCGGGGGGAGGCGGGCGCCGGTCCGGCCGACGGGGGCGCGCCCGGTGAGGGCCGTTCGGGATGCTGCATGTCACTGTGCCCGGTGTGGCGCAGTGCGACGTCCAGCAGCGTGCGCACGTGCGGATCGTCGAGCCGGTAGAAGGCCCGCCGTCCCTCGCGCCGCACCGCGACGATGCGGTGGGCGCGCAGCAGCTGCAGGGCGTGCGAGACCGCGGACTCGGACTGCCCGGAGACCTCCGACAGCTCCCGCACCCCCACCTCTCCCCCGCGCAGGGCGAGCAGCAGTCGCAGCCGGCCGGGATCGCCGAGCAGGGAGAAGACGTCCGCGAGATCGAGGATCTCGCCGTCGCGGGGACGGGACGGCAGGTCGCGTCCCGGGGACTCGTCGCGAGGGGCTCCGCTCCCGTCATCTGAACGATTGCTCATATGTTCATGATGGCATGGTCGCGTCCCTGCGTCGAGGCACGGCGGGCGGCCGCGGAGGGTCCCGGGACGCCGACGGCACCGTGCCGGCGGGAGGGTTCAGACGCCCTGCACGTGCGGATGCCCCTGCGTCTCGAGCTCGCCCTCGACCCGGCCGCGCGACAGCTTCGTCATCACGGCCGCGATCGCGCCGTCGCCCGTCACGTTGGTGGCGGTGCCGAAGGAGTCGATCGCGATGTAGGCGGCGATCATGAGGCCCACGGCGGCCTCGCCGAAGCCCAGCACCGAGGAGAGCACCCCGGCAGCCGCCATGATCGCCCCGCCCGGCACGCCCGGCGCCGCGATCATCACCACGCCCAGCATGAGCACGAAGCCGATCAGGGCGCCGACGTCCAGGGGCATGCCGGTGACGACCATGATCGCGACCGCGAAGGTGGTGATCTTCAGGGTCGAGCCCGCCAGATGGATGGTGGCGCACAGCGGCACCACGAAGTCCGCGATCGCGTCCGGGATCCCGTTGCGCTTGGCGCACTCGGTGGTCACGGGGATGGTGGCGGCCGAGGAGCTGGTGCCCAGCGCCGTCATGTACGCGGGCATCATCGTCCACAGCATCCGCAGCGGGCTGCGGCCCATCGCCCAGCCGGCCACCGCGTACTGCGCCAGCAGCACCACCACGGTCATGCCGAGCACCAGCAGGATGACGGCGAGGAAGGCCCCGACCACGGTCCAGATCTGGCCGTTCATCGTCAGCCCCAGGAACATGCCGAAGATGTACAGCGGCAGCAGCGGGATGATGATCGCCTCGATGACGCGCACCACGATCGTGCGCAGCTGCACGAAGGACTCCTGCAGCGCGCCCCGGCTCACCAGGGTCAGTCCGATGCCCAGGCAGAACGACAGCACCAGCGCCGTCATCACGTCGAACACCGGTGGGATCTCGATCTCGAAGTAGGCCGAGATCGCGGAGCCCTCGGGGTTCTCGAGCGCGTCGATGCTCGCGCCGCTCAGCATCCGAGGAAGCAGCAGGAGCGAGACGGCGAGCGCGAACACCCCGCACACGATCGTCGAGAGATAGGCGATGCCCGCCGTCGCGGCGAGCATCTTCCCCGCGCCCCGGCCCAGCTCGCCGATCGCCGGGGTCACCAGTCCCACGATGATCAGCGGGATGAGGAAGCCGAGGAAGCCGGAGAAGAGTCCGTTGAACGTGGTGAAGACGCGGGCGAGGGCCTCGGGCATCACCAGGCCCAGCCCGATGCCGAGGACGATCGCGACCAGGATGCGCGGGAGCAGCCCGAACCGGGAGCGGCGCGTGCGGGCCGCGGGCGCCGCGGAGGCCGCGTCCGACGGGCCGGACGGGCCCGACGTACCCGACGCGCCGGACGGGCCCGACGGGGACGTCGACGCCGGAGCGCCCGACGGCACGGCGGAGGAGGGGGCTGAGGAGTTCATGGGGACCGCTTCGGGGACGAGGACGGGGGCCGGGTCAGCGTAGACGCGCGCCTCCCCGCTGGCGAGGATCCTCCCCGCGAGCCAGGCCCCGCAGCTCGCTCTTGTGACAGAGGTCGCAGGGAGCTAGGATCGCGCGGATGCCCACCTACTGGTCGATCGCCGCCGCGGCCTTCCGCCAGTACTCGACCTACCGTCTCGCGACCGCCGCGGGGGTGTTCACGAACTCGATCTTCGGCCTCATCCGCGCCTCGATCCTGTTCGCGGCGATCGGCAGCGCGGGCGGGGAGCTGAACGGGTACACCGTCGCCCAGGCCGCGACCTACGTCTGGCTCGGGCAGGCGCTCCTCGCCCCCATCGAGGCCTTCGGCACCCGCGAGGTCTCCCAGCGCGTCCATCAGGGGGAGGTCGCCGTGGACCTGCTGCGCCCCACCTCCTTCCTCGGCCTCTACTACGCGCAGAAGCTGGGCCGTGCCGGCTTCCTGCTGCTGGGCCGCGGGATCCCGCCGCTGCTGATCGGGGCGATGCTCACCGGGATCGCGCTGCCCGAGGACCCGCTCTCCGTCCCGCTCGGACTCCTCTCCCTGCTGCTGGCGATCACGGTCGCCTTCCTCGCCGACATGATGGTGAACCTCGCCGCCTTCTGGCTGCTGGAGACCCGGGGCCTGACGGTGGTCTACACCGCGGTGATGAACCTGCTCTCCGGCTTCCTGATCCCGATCGTCTGGTTCCCGGACTGGCTGCTGGGGATCGCCCGGGCCACGCCGTTCCCCTCGATGATCCAGACCCCGATCGACACCCTCTCCGGCCGGGTGCCGCCGCTCGAGGCGCTCCCGCTGATCGGCGTCCAGGTGGGCTGGGTGGCGGTCCTCGCCCTCGCGGCCTGGGCGATGCTGAGCGCCGGGGTGCGGAGCCTGGAGGTGCAGGGTGGCTGAGCAGATCCCGCGCAGCGCGCAGCAGGACCGCCCCGTCTCGACGGCCCGGATGGTCCGGACCCTCTACGGATCCCGCATCCGCTCCCAGGCGACGTTCCGCACCAGCTTCCTCGCCGACGTGCTCGGTCAGGTGCTGGTGGTGGGCACCGAGTTCCTCGAGCTGTGGGTGATCCTCTCCCAGGTGGGCCTGCTGGGCGGGATGACGCTGACGCAGGTCGCCGTGGTCTACGGGCTCGGGGCACTCGCCTTCGGGATCGGGGACATGCTGTTCGGGGAGATCGACGGGCTCTCCGCCCAGATCCGATCCGGCCGGCTCGAGGTGCTGCTGATCCGGCCCGTGCCCCTGCTGCTGCAGATCTCGAGCCTGGACCTGTCGCTGCGCCGGATCGGACGGATCGTCGTGGGACTGGCGATGTACGTGACCGCGCTGGGGATCGCGGGGTTCTCGCCGACGCCCACGACCCTGCTGCTCGCCGTCCTCGCCCCGCTCTCGGGAGCCCTGATCTTCGGCGCCCTGTTCACGATGGCCGGGGCGATGCAGTTCTGGCTGGTGGACGGGCGCGAGTTCGCCAGCGCCTTCACCTACGGCGGCAACTACGTCGCCACCACCCCCGGTGCCGTGTTCGCCCTCCCGATGCGCGCCTTCTTCACCTTCGTCATCCCGGCGACTCTGATCGCCTACGCCCCCACCCTCGCGCTGCTGGACCTGCCCGGACCGGCCCTGGTCCCGTCCTGGGCCGGCTGGCTGGGCCTGCCCGTCGCGGTCCTGGCCTGGATCGCGGCCGGATCGCTCTGGCGCGCGGGGGTCCGCAGATACACAGGAGCCGGTGGATGAGCACACCCAGCAGCACGGACACCGCACCCGCGACCCCCGCACCCGCCGTCGAGCTGACGGAGCTGCGCCGCGACTACGTGGTGCGCTCCCGCACGCCCGGCTCGCGGCTCCGCCGTCGTCAGGTGGTGCGAGCGGTCGACGAGGTGAGCCTGCGCATCGGGCGCGGGGAGGCGGTGGGCTTCGTGGGCGCCAACGGTGCCGGGAAGTCCACCACCATCAAGATGATGACCGGGATCCTGAAGCCCACCGCCGGCGCCGTGCGGGTGCTGGGCCGGGACCCGGTGCCCGAGCGACGGCACCTGGCCCGGGAGATCGGGGTGGTGTTCGGCCAGCGCACCCAGCTGTGGTGGGACCTGCCGCTGCGCGACAGCTACCGGATCCTGGGGGCGATGCACCGCCTCACCGAGCGGGAGCGCACCGCCCGTCTCGAGCGCCTGGTCGAGGGGCTGGACCTGGGCGGGTTCCTGGACCGCCCGGTCCGCCAGCTCTCGCTGGGCCAGCGAATGCGCGGGGAGGTCGCCGCCGCGCTGCTGCACTCCCCCGCCCTGGTGGTGCTCGACGAGCCGACCATCGGTCTGGACATGGTCTCCAAGGAGGGGCTGCGCCGCTTCCTGCGGGAGGACCGCGCCGAGCGGGGCACCACGCTGTTCCTCACCACCCACGACATGGGCGACGTGGAGCGCCTGTGCGAGCGGATCGTGGTGGTCAACTCCGGCACGGTCGCCTACGACGGCGCGCTGGCCTCCTTCCGGGAGCGTCTCGGCGCCCCGCGGGAGCTCATCGTGGATCTCGCCGCGCCCGTTCCTGCGCTGGACCTGCCGGCGGCGGCGAGGACGGCGGACGTGGAGGCCGAGGGGATCCGCCACCGCATCTCCTTCTCGGGCGCGGAGCTCACGGTGCCCGCCCTGCTGACCGCCATCGGACGGCAGGCGGAGGTGCGGGACCTCGCGCTGGCCGAGCCCGCGATCGAGGACCTGGTACGACAGATCTACGCACGCGGCGGCCGGATCTGAGCCCCTGCGCGTTCACGGACACGCCCGTTCGCACCATCTGCCCCGCCGACGGGCGGCCGCGGAGGATACTGGACGATCACCAGTTCCGGACCGGTGCCCGCACCGTGCCCGAGGAGGAGGACCATGGCCCGCTCGTACGCCACCGTCGGACAGATGCTCACCTACGCCGTGGACCGCGCCGCCCTCTCCCCCGACCTCGAGGCGTCGGCGGAGCGTCATGTCCGGGTCGAGGTGATCCTGCGCCACATGCTCGAGTTCGTGCTGATGTCCCCGCGCAGCCGGACGGCGTTCCTGCGCACGATCGCTCGCACCGACCACACCACCGGCAGCATCGCCGCATCGGTGCGGCTGCGGAGGACCTCCCCGGATCTCGTGGCGGAGCTGCTCCCCGGCGCGGAGGGGACCGACGGCGGCTCTGACGACGGCGGCTCTGACGACGGCGCCCGTCTCGGGGTCGCCCTGCGCGTCGGCGGCCCCTTCAGCACCACCCGGCTGCGGGAGATGCGGGCCGCGCTCGGATCCTCGCCGCGGCATCTGCTGGTCGCCATCGCCCGTCACACCGACCGCGCCGATCTCGAGGGCGAGGTGCCCGAGGGCGTGGTCGCCACCAGCTGGGCGCGGGTGGGGCGCCGGATGCCGAAGGCGGACCCCGGCCATGCGCACCTGTGGGAGACCCTCGGCGAAGTGGGCGAGAACGCCGGACGTCCCGTCGTGCAGTTCCCGATGGACGCCAAGAAGCTGCTGACCAAGACCTCCACCGCCCGCGAGTTCCGCGCTCACCTGGACGTGCTGCACCTGGCGAGCCGGACCCTGCTGGGCACCAGCCCTCACTTCTCCACCCGCCGCGGCCAGACCGACGCCCACCTGCAGGCGGGCGTCGGACGCCACCGCACGGGACTCGAGTTCGGCGAGGCCGACGACGGCACCCCCGTGCACTTCGCCCGCACCGGGCAGGAGCACGTGTCCCTGGGGATCGGCCGCCTCGAGGACGACCAGGAGCGGGCCTCGGCCGAGGAGCGCCTGACCATGCTGGCGCGCCGCACGGCCTGGCGCACCGACGAGGGCTCCCCGCCGGCGGCCGGGGACCTGATCGGCGCGGCCGCCTCGCCCGAGCTGGAGGGGGCGCGACTGCTGCTCTGGTCGATCTTCAACCCGATGCTGCTGCGCGACCGCGGCTTCGACCCGGCGCCCTCCCGGCGGCAGCCCGCGCTCACCGCCACCACGATGGGGCTGCGCCTGCTGCAGCGCGGGGACGACTCCGGGACCGAGTACCGCCTGTGGGTGGGCGGGGATCGCGACTGGCGGACCCTGATCCCCCGCGTCACCCGGGAGGAGACCGCGGAGCGCCCGTCCGAGACCTACGCGATCGCTCCGCGCAAGAGCCGCTCCACCGCGGACTTCGTGTGGGAGGTGCACCGCGCCCTGCGCTCCCTGACCATCTGATCGCCTGACGCGCCCTCCCTGCGGGACAATGGCCGGCATGGAGATGATGCCCGGCATGGATGAGCGCAGCGACAGCACGGTGATGCACGGCGAGTACAAGGTGCGCGGCGGCAAGCTGGTGGCGGTCGACGTCACCGCGGCCGAGGGGACGATCACCACCGCCCACGTGTTCGGCGACTTCTTCCTCGAGCCGGACGACGCCCTCGAGGACCTCGGCGCAGCGCTGGTGGGCATGTCCACCGAGGCGACCGCCGCGGAGCTGGGCGCCGCGATCACCGCCCGCCTCGAGGCGCGCGCGGATCCGGTGCAGATGATCGGCTTCGGCACCGAGTCCGTCGCGATCGCGGTGCGGCGAGCGCTCGGCCACGCCTCGAGCTGGGAGGACCTCACCTTCGACGTGATCGGCCCGGTGGTGCTGCCGCCCGTGATGCACGTGGCCCTCGACGAGGTGCTGCCCCAGGAGATGATCGCAGGACGCCGCGGGCCCCACTTCCGGATCTGGGACTGGGACTCCCCGCTGGTGGTGATCGGCTCCTACCAGTCGCTGCGCAACGAGATCGACGCCGAGGGCGCGGCGCGCCACGGCATCGGCGTGGTGCGACGCATCACCGGCGGCGGTGCGATGTTCATGGAGCAGGGCAACTGCATCACCTACTCGCTCGTGGTGCCCACCTCGCTGGTGGAGGGGCTGAGCTTCGAGCAGGCCTACGCCTATCTCGACGACTGGGTGATGGGCGCGCTCGCCGAGATCGGGGTGCGGGCCCACTACGTGCCCCTGAACGACATCGCCTCGGAGCAGGGGAAGATCGGCGGCGCCGCCCAGCGCCGCTTCGCCGGCGGGGTGCTGCTGCACCACGTGACCATGAGCTACGACATCGACGCCGACAAGATGGCAGAGGTGCTGCGGATCGGCCGCGAGAAGCTCTCCGACAAGGGGACCCGCAGCGCGAACAAGCGGGTGGACCCGATGCGCTCGCAGACCGGTCTCGCCCGTGAGCAGATCATCGACGGGTTCCTGGACTTCTTCCGCGCCCGCTACGACACCACGGAGTCGACCTACACCGAGGACGAGCTCGCCACGGCGCAGGAGCTGGTGCGGACCAAGTTCGGCACCGAGGAATGGACCATGCGGGTGCCGTGAGGCGAGCGGACGGCACCGAGGGGGCGCCCCGCGGCACCGGGCTCCGGGTCTCAGACGCCGCTGAGACCGAGCTCCGCGTGACGCCCGCGATAGATGCCGGTGCGCAGCTCGATCGCGTACGCCTCGGCCTCCGGCATCCCCAGCGCGCAGGCCGCGGCGATCTCCGCCTCCACGTCATAGTCCACCCGGACGAACTGGATCCCGAAGGACGAGCGCGCCCTCCCGCCGGCGTCCCCCTCGAGGATCGCGTACGAGGGGACCGGCTCGTCGAGCTGGTTGCCGACGCTGCCGGTGTTCACCAGCGTCCCCGCAGGGCCGGAGCGCAGATAGGGATCGTGGATGTCTCCGTAGACGAGCACGTCGGCCCGCTCCGTGCCCCCGCTGAAGGCGGTGGGGTCGAACATCATCGAGTACTCGGCCTCGCTGTGCTCCCGATGCACGCGGGTGAACTCGTCCACCGGGGAGGCATGGACCAGGCGCACGCGCCGACCGGCCAGACGCAGGTCGACGCCGCCCGGCAGCGAGGAGAGCCAACGACGGTCCTCGACGCCGAGCTCCTCGCGCCACCAGCGCTGGCCCTCGGTGACGATCTCGCCGTCCCCGGCGACGAACACCTCCCAGTTCCCCCGCACGGTCGCCTCGCAGCGCTCGCGGGTCAGGGCCGTGCAGGCGCTCCCGCGCGGCCCCTTGCCGACCACGTCGCCGAGGTTCAGCACCCGGGAGATGCCGCGCTCGGCGATGTCGGCGAGCACCGCCTCGTAGGCGGTGAGGTTGCCGTGCACGTCGGAGACCAGGGCGATGCGCTCGAAGGACATGGCTCCACGGTACGTGCGCTCGCCGTCACGGTCGGCGCGCGGGCCGCCCCCGCACGCGAGGGCGCTCACACTGCCGCCTCCTGCGTTGCACCGCTGCGCAGACCTGGAACAATGTCCCCATGACCGATACCGCACCGCGCCCTGACGCCCAGACCTCGATCCCCGACCGCCCCTCGCTCGAGGGTCTCGAGGAGAAGTGGGACGGCGTATGGAGCGAGCAGGAGCTCTACGCCTTCGATCCGGACACCACTCGTGACCAGGTCTTCAGCGTCGACACCCCGCCGCCGACGGCCTCGGGCTCCCTGCATGTCGGCCACGTGTTCGGCTACTCCCAGGCGGACATGATCGTGCGCTACCAGCGCATGCGCGGCAAGAACGTGTTCTACCCGCTGGGCTGGGACGACAACGGCCTGCCCACCGAGCGCCGCGCCCAGAACTACTACGGGGTGCGCTGCGATCCGACGCTGCCCTACGACCCGGACTTCACGCCCCCGCAGGAGGGCGGCTCCAACAAGTCCTCGAAGGCCGCGAACCAGATCCCGATCTCGCGGAAGAACTTCATCGAGCTGTGCGAGCAGCTGACCACCCTCGACGAGAAGTCCTTCGAGGAGGTGTTCCGCACCCTCGGGCTCTCGGTGGACTGGAACCACAGCTACCAGACGATCGACGCGGCCTCCCGCGCGACCAGCCAGCGCGCCTTCCTCGAGAACCTCGCCGCCGGGCAGGCCTACCAGTCCGAGGCCCCCACCATGTGGGACGTCACCTACCGCACCGCCGTCGCCCAGGCCGAGCAGGAGGACCGCGACCGCGAGGGCGCCTACCACCGGATCGGCTTCACCCGCACCGGCGCGGCCGAGGGCGACGGGACCACCGGCTCCACCGTGTACATCGAGACCACGCGTCCCGAGCTGCTGCCGGCCTGCGTGGCCCTCGTCGCCCACCCGGAGGACGAGCGCTACCAGGACCTGTTCGGCACCACCGTCACCTCTCCCCTGTTCGGGGTGGAGGTGCCGGTGCTGGCGCACCCGCTGGCCCAGCCCGACAAGGGCGCCGGCATCGCGATGATCTGCACCTTCGGCGACTCCAACGACGTCACCTGGTGGCGCGAGCTCGAGCTGCCCACCCGCTCGGTGGTGGGGCGCGACGGCCGCTTCCTGCCCGAGGCGCCCTGGATCACCACCGAGGAGGGGCGCGCCGCGTACGCCGAGCTGGTGGGGCTGACCGTGTTCAGCGCCCAGAAGCGCGTGGTCGAGATGGTCACCGAGTCCGGTGACCTCGTCGGCGAGCCGCAGAGGATCTCCCACCCGGTGAAGTTCTACGAGAACGGCGACAAGCCGCTCGAGTTCGTCACCTCGCGGCAGTGGTACCTCACCAACGGCGGCCGCGACACCACCGAGGGCGGTCTGCGCGACGCCCTGATCGAGCGCGGGCGCGAGCTGACCTGGCATCCCGCCTACATGGAGTCGCGCTACCGCAACTGGGTGGAGGGCCTGGCCGGGGACTGGCTGATCTCCCGCCAGCGCTTCTACGGCGTGCCCTTCCCGGTCTGGTACGCGGTGGGCGCCGACGGTGAGACCGACTACGACACCGTGCTGACCCCGCCGGTCGAGTCGCTGCCGATCGATCCGACGATCGACGTGCCCCCCGGGTACGAGGAGTCCCAGCGCGGCGTGCCGGGCGGCTTCGTCGCCGACCCCGACATCCTCGACACCTGGGCGACCTCCTCGCTGTCCCCGCAGCTCGCGGGCGGCTGGAACGCCGCCGACGGTGGTGAGGGCCGTTCGTCGGGCGGGAGCCTGTTCGAGAAGGTCTACCCGATGGACCTGCGCCCCCAGGGCCACGACATCATCCGCACCTGGCTGTTCTCCACGATCGTGCGCTCGCACCTGCAGCAGGACGCGCTGCCGTGGAAGCACGCCTCGATCAACGGCTGGATCCTGGACCCGGACCGCAAGAAGATGTCGAAGTCCAAGGGCAACGTGGTCACCCCGATCGGCCTGCTGCAGCAGCACGGCTCCGACGGGGTGCGCTACTGGGCCGGCCGCGCCCGCCAGGGGGTGGACACCGCCTTCGACGAGGGGCAGATGAAGATCGGCCGTCGCCTGGCGATCAAGATCCTCAACGCCTCGAAGTTCGCCCTCGGCTTCGGTGAGGCCCCGGCGGACCCCTCGGGCCGCCTCGCGGCGGATCCGGCCGTGGTCTCCGACCCCTTGGACCGCGCCCTGCTCGCCCGACTGGCCGACGTGGTCGACCAGGCCACCGCCGCCTTCGACGAGATGGACTACGCCCGCGGCCTCGAGGTCGCCGAGCCCTTCTTCTGGGCGTTCTGCGACGACTACATCGAGCTGGTCAAGGAGCGGGCCCACGGCAACTCCCCCGCCGGGGAGGCCGGCGCCGCCTCGGCGCGCGCCGCTCTCGCGATCGCGCTCGAAGTGCTGCTGCGGCTGTTCGCCCCGGTGGTCGTGTTCGCGACCGAGGAGGTCTGGTCGTGGTGGCGCGACGGCAGCGTCCACACCCAGTCCTGGCCCGAGGCCGCGCCGCTGCGCGAGGCCGCCGCCGGGCAGGACGCCGCGCTGGTGGACTCGGTGGCGCAGGCCGCGATCACCCTGCGCCGCATCAAGTCCGATGCGAAGGTCTCGCAGAAGACCCCGATCCTGGCCGTGACCGTGGAGGCGCCGCAGTCCGTTCTCCCCCACCTCGAGGCCGCGGCCGCGGACCTCACCGCGCTGGGGCGGATCGAGGAGCTCGAGCTGGCGGTCGGCGAGGGCGAGCAGATCCTCACCCGCGACATCGAGCTCGGCGAGCCGCCGGTGAAGCAGCCGCGGAACAAGGGCTGATCGCCGCTCCGCGGCCGAGAGGGGACTGCATGCGCTCCATCACCGTTCGGGCGGGCTCGAGCTCACATCTGATGTGGGCCGGTGCCGCACTGGTCCTCATCGGCGCCCTCACCGCGCTGTTCGCCGTGGCCCTGCTGGTCCGGGGTGAGCTGCTGGGTGCCGCACTGGTGGTGCTGCTCGGACTGGCGGTGATCGCGGCCGGGGTGGTGCTGTTCGTGCTCGCGCGCCGTGCCGCGGCACATCTCGACGCCCGCGGCATCGCCTGGTCCACGATGCTCGGCGCCCGCAGCTTCGTCCCCTGGGAGCAGGTGCACCAGGTGGTGGTCCCCGAGATGAACGAGCCCGGCGACGCCGTGCTGCTGCGGCTCCGGGACGGCACCGTGGTGCCGATCGCCGCACTGCGCAAGACGCAGACCGCCGACGAGGGCACGGGTGCTCATCCCTGGTATCTGCGAGCCGGGGCCGCCGTGGTCCGGGCGCATCAGGAGTGGCTGGCCCAGCACCCGCCGCCGAGCCGCTGAGCCACCCGCGGCGAGGCTCGCTCCGAGACCGACGACGGGGCCGACGACGGGGCCGACAGCCTCGCTGACGGCCGGGCCGGAACGGTCGGACCTCGGAGTCGGCACCGGGCCGACGGCGGAGCCGGTCAGTCGAAGGGGTTCAGGGAGCTGACCGCGCTCCCCACCGCGCTGGTGCCGCTGTTCCACGCGCCCTGCACGTCGTCGATCGCGTCGTCGACGTTGTAGTCGCCGGGGGTGATCGACTCGACGATCGCATTGGGGCTGACCGAGATCGCTCCGCCCCCTCCCAGTCCGAGCTCGGCGGCGAACTTGCCGCCGGCGTTGAAGGAGATCTCGTCGGTGGAGATGGTGTAGCCGCCGCTGGCGCTGGCCCCGGCCCCTGCGGTGGCGCTGGCGCTCCCGGAGACCGAGAACCAGCCGTTGGGGCCGTTCACCTCGTACTCCTGCTTGTACTCCGCGCCGGCGAAGGCGCCCCCGCTGAACCCGCTGCTGAACCCGTTGACCTCGCCATCGGCGTTGCGCGTGACGTGCTGGTGGGCAGTGGCGTGAGCATCTGCGCCCACCCAGCCGCTCTGCGTCATCCCGGCCGAGGCGCCCGACTCATGGGTGATGGCCGTGGTGTTCTCCACGTAGGCACCGCTGCCTGCCCGGGCGCCGACGCTGTAGCCGTCAGGGCCGACGGTGCCGCCCGCCTCGGCATAGGCCTCGATCCCGACGGCGGCCGAGGAATCGATCCCGAAGCCCCCGGGCAGGTTCAGATGGTTGTCCATCCCGGCCTCGAGGCTGCCCCGGCCACCGATCCTCCCGGTCACGTTGCCGTACGGGTCCGTGCTGCTGCTCATGCCGGCGCTGTAGTTCGCCCCCGCGTAGACGTCGACGTGGCCGGCCTCGTTCTCGATCTCGCGACCGGGTGCGAGCTCCTCGTTGTAGTTGAACCAGTCGCCGAGGGGCTGGTCCTGGTCGTACTGCTGGCGCCGGCGTCCGTACCCGTCACCGCCGTAGAACTCCTGCGGTCCGGTGGCCCCACCGCCCGAGAACCAGTCGCCGACGGCGTCGCCGAGGCGATCGACCACGTCGGGTCCCAGAGGGAGCCCGGGGATCGGGAGGGGCAGCGGCATGATCGGTCCCGGGAAGGGGAAGGGCCCCGGGAGGAGGTCGCGGAGGATGTCCAGCAGTCCGCCGCCGTCCCCGGCCGAGGCACGGTCCTGCTCGTCGGCATGGTCCTCGAGCTCCCGGGCCAGGCGGCGCAGGGTCTCGCCCGCCTCCCGTGCCCGGCCCTCGGCCTCCGCGTGCCAGCTCGCCCGGAAGGACTCCGCATCCGGCCCCACCCACTCGACGCCGTCGACCGTCGAGGAGAGCAGGGAGATCAGCTCGGCCAGTCTCTGCGCACCCCCGGTGCAGGCCGTGGACTGCCCGCGCATCTGCTCCGTGTCGCCGCCGTAGAAGCCGCTCATCCACTCTCCCCTGACCTCGTCACCGTGCGGTGCGTCCGTGTCGTCCTCGAATCCTGCCGTGCTCCGCTGCCGCCGTCGCGCGTGGCCTGTGGCCTGCAGCAGGTGGGACAGCGGTCCTCAGACTAGGCGCGCACCGGGCATCCGCCCATGGGGAGGACTCCCCATCACCGCGGCATCGTTCAGCGCACGACCTCCCGGTGCCCGGCGTCCACCCGGCGGGTCCAGCCGCGGGCGTCGAGGTGCTCGAGCAGGGGGATGGCCACGCGGCGGGTGGTGTCCAGGGCCTGCCGGGCCTGACTGGTGGTGAAGGGCTGGGGCAGCGCGGCGAGCTCGCGCATGGCCAGAGCGGGCGCTGCGGGCAGCAGGATCACCTCCTCGGGCAGGCGCAGCAGCCTGCCCTGCGCGGCGGCGGCGGCGAGCTCCCGCGGGCCCAGGCGCAGCGCGGCGAGGTCCTCGGCCTCGGGGGCCCGGAAGGGGGCCTCCCGCAGCCGTGCCTCGAGTGCCGTCACCCCCTGCTCGGCCGCTCCGAGCCCGCGCGGGGTCGTCACGTCGCGCACCCGTCCGGCGACCAGGTCGAGGCCGGCGTCCTCCGCCACCGCCTCGAGGAGGCCGGGGTCCGGCAGGTCGAGGGCGTCGGCGGCGGCCTTGCCCGAGAGGCCGGCGGAGAGCGGATGCGCGGTGCGGTCCTCGCGCACCAGCTCCGCGAGCCGGTCCCTCCAGCGGCTCATCGCCGCGGTGTCCACGAGCAGGTCACCGTGGCGGCGCACCTGGTCCGGCAGCAGGTGCGGGATCACGTGCCCGTGCCGGGCCAGCACCTCCTCGCGGACCGCCCCGCGCCGACGGACCTCGGCCGCGAGGTCCCCGTCCTCGGGGAGCCCCTCGAGGACCGCGCGGCGTCGGGCCCCGTCGCCGCGCCGGTCCAGCACGGGCGGGTCCACGTCGAGCACCAGCGCGCCGCTGCGCACCGCGTGACTGCCGCTGCCGCGCAGCACCATCCGGTCCCCGACCCTCAGCGGCAGCGGCCGGGAGAGGGTGAGGCGGGCATGGTCCGGGCCGAAGGGCCGCGCCCGGGCGGGCACCGAGGCGGTGCCGACATGGACCACCAGCTCGGTGGGAGACTCGGCGAGGTCCTCCCCGCTGCGATGCCGCACGTCCACCACGGTGGTGAGGGTCCAGGCCCCCGGGGTGAGCAGCGCGTCGCCGCGGGAGATCTCCTCGGCGGCCGCTCCGCGGAGGTTCACGGCGGCACGGCTGACGGGGCCGAGCCGGTCCACCGGACCGCCGCGGCTCTGCAGCCCGCGCACCGCCACCTCCCCGGTCCGCTCCGCGCCGCACAGCGCGAGACGGTCCTCCCGGCGCAGCGTCCCGGCGGCGAGCGTCCCGGTGACCACGGTCCCCGCCCCGGAGATGCTGAAGGAGCGGTCGATCCACAGCCGCACCCGCTGCGCGGGGTCCGGTTCCCGGGCGGCGTCGACCGTGGTGTCGAGCTGGGCACGCAGCACGTCCATCCCCTGGCCGGTGAGAGCGGAGACGGCGACCACGGGGGCGTCCGCGAGCCCGGTCCCGGCCAGCTCCGTGCGCGCCTGGGCGGTCACGGCCTCGACCCGGTCGGGCGGCGCCAGGTCGGCGCGGGTGAGAACCACCAGTCCCTGGTCGATGCCGAGTGCCGCGACCGCGTCGCGGTGGTCCGAGGACTGCTCCCGCCACCCCTCGTCGGCGGCGACCACGAAGCAGACGATCGGCGCGGGGCCGAGCCCGGCGAGCATGTTGCCGAGGAACCGCTCATGGCCGGGGACGTCCACGAAGGACACCTCGCGGCCCGAGGGCAGGGTGGTCCAGGCGAAGCCGAGGTCGATGGTGAGACCTCGCCGGCGCTCCTCCGCCCACCGGTCCGGCTCGATCCCGGTCAGGGCGCGGATCAGGGTGGACTTGCCGTGATCGACGTGACCGGCGGTGGCGACGACCTGCATCAGTGCACCGGATCGCGGGGCGCGGCGGTCGCCGGGGGCGGGCGCCGTGCGGGATCCTCTCCGGGGTCGGGGGTTCCTCCCGCCCGCTCGAGGGCTCCTTCCGTCCGGTCGGCGCCGCGGGGGCGGAGCCGTTCCCGGGCCGCGGCGACGGCCTCCGTGAGGTCGTCCTCGCGCTCCTCGGGCACGCAGCGCAGGTCCAGGAGGCACGCGCCGTCGCGGACGGTGCCGACCACGGCCGGGTCCCCGGTCCGCAGCGAGGCGGCGAGCTCCTCCTCGACGGCGATCGCCCAGCCGGGCAGCGGCACCTCGGCCCCTCCCCCGCCGCCGACGCGGCCCTCGTGCGCGACGGTGCGTCCGTCGATCCGGGCCGCGAGCGCTTCGGTGCGCGCACGCAGCGCGTCCGGCTCGGTGCGCAGCGCGGCGAGCACCGGCGGGACGGGCCCGGCGAGCGTCGCCTCGATCCCGGCGAGCGCGAGCTTGTCGGCACGGACCGCACGGGCCAGCGGATGCCGGGCCAGGCGGGCGATCACCTCGCGCCGGCCCAGCAGGATCCCGGCCTGCGGCCCGCCGAGGAGCTTGTCACCGCTGGTGATGACGACGTCGGCGCCCGCGGAGAGCGCCGAGGCGGCGTCCGGTTCCGCCGGCAGGGCGGACTCCGGACCCAGCAGGCCGGAGCCGAGATCGGCGATCAGCGGCAGGCCGTGCTCGTGGGCGATCCCGGCGAGCTCCTCGATCCCGACCTCGCTGGTGAAGCCCTCGATGCGGTAGTTGCTGGTGTGGACCTTGAGGAGCGCGCCGATGCTCCCCGCGGAGCACGCCGCGCGGTAGTCGCTGCCGTGGGTGCGATTGGTGGTGCCGACCTCCCGCACCCGTGCCCCCGCGGAGACGACCAGCTCCGCGAGCCGGAACCCGGCACCGATCTCGACCAGCTCCCCCCGGCTCCACACCACCTCCCGGCCCGCGGCGAGCGCCGTGGTGGCCAGCAGCAGAGCGGCGGCGCCGTTGTTGACCACCAGCGCGTCCTCCGCCGCGGGGCACGCCTCCAGCAGTGCGGCCCGGGCCCCGGCGCCGCGGCGGGAGCGGGCGCCGGTGGCGAGGTCGAACTCGACGTCGGTGTACCCAGCGGCGTCCTGCACCGCCTGCTGCGCCGCGGGCGAGAGCGGGGCCCGGCCGAGATTCGTGTGGACGATGACGCCGGTCGCGTTGAGCACGGGGCGCAGCGAGGACGCGGTCCTCTCCCCGAGCGCCCCGAGCACGGCGTCCAGCACCTGCTCGGGGGAGATCGCTCCGGAGCGCGCACGGTCCTGCGCGGCGCGCACCACCTCCCGCACCACCCGGTCTCCCAGGGATGCGGCGGCCGCGGCGATCTCGGGCCGGGCCAGCAGCGCATCGGTGCGAGGGATCCGACGACGGGGGTCCCCGGCGGGCGGTGCGGGATCGGTCTCGGACACGGTGACCTCCTCGGCACGCGGGCGGGGACCCGGCGGGCGACCGGGAACGGTTGGCGGAGGCGGACGGGAATCGAACCCGCCAGACCGAGATGCTCGGTCTCACCAGTTTTGAAGACTGGGGCGCCCACCAGGACACGTACGCCTCCGCCGAGCACGGTATCACTGCAGGACCAGCGACGACGCTCACCCTCGCCCGCCGGACCGGGCCAGGACCGGGCTAGGCTCGGGACCATGAGCACCCCCGAGATCCGACCCCTGGCCCAGCCCTCGATCCGCCTGACCACCATGGCGCACGGCGGCGGCTGCGCCTCGAAGATCCCGCCGGGCGAGCTCGAGGAGGTCGTCTCGGCGCTCTCCGGCCAGCAGTACGAGCAGGTGATCGTGGGCCTGGACGACGGCGACGACGCGGCCGCGGTGCGGATCGGCGGGGCCGACGGCGAGACCGCCGTGCTCTCGACCGCGGACTTCTTCACCCCGGTCGTGGACGATGCCTTCGACTGGGGCCGGATCGCGGCGGCGAACGCGCTGTCCGACATCTACGCCATGGGCGGGGAGCCGGTGGTCGCGATCAACCTGGTGGGCTGGCCCCGGGAGGTGCTGCCCTACGAGCTGCTGCAGCAGGTGCTCGCCGGGGGCCTCGCGATCGCGAGGGAGGCCGGGGTGCCGGTGATCGGCGGTCACTCGGTCGACGACCCGGAGCCGAAGTACGGCATGGCCGTCACCGGCACCGCGCCGGCGGACCGCCTGCTGCGCAACGACGCCGCCGTGGCAGGGCAGCCGATCACGCTCACCAAGCCGCTCGGGGTGGGGCTGCTGAACAACCGGATGAAGTCCACCGGCGAGGTCTCCGCCGCGGCGATCGAGGTGATGACGGCCCTGAACCGCGACGCGTCCCGGGCGGCGCTCGACGCCGGGGCCCGGGCCGCGACGGACGTGACGGGATTCGGACTGCTGGGCCATCTGTTCAAGATGGGCCGCGCCTCCGGGGTGGGCATGGTCGTCGATCGGGCGGCGGTGCCGCTCGTGGACGGTGCCGCCGAGGCGCTGCGCGACGGGTACGTCTCCGGCGGGACCCGTCGGAACCTCGACTGGGTGCGTCCCGCGGTCGAGGCGGCTCCCGGGATCACCGAGGACGACCTGCTGCTGCTCGCCGATGCGCAGACCTCCGGCGGTCTGCTCGTGGTCGGCGAGGTGCCCGGCCACCCGGTGATCGGCGAGACCGTCACGGGCGAGGGGATCCGGGTGCGCTGACCTGCGGTGACCCGTTCTCGCCCGGCGCGCGTCCGGCGGTCGCCCGGCTCCCGTCGGTCGGGGACCGGGAGCCGCGCGGGAGGGCTCTCAGCCGGAGGTGGTGATCGAGTCGCCGGTGATCCCGGCGGCGCGACGTGCCGCGAGGCGCGCGCGCTGCGGCTCGATCACGCGGCGCGGGTCCTTCACGGACTCGAGACCCGCGTAGAGCACCCCGAACCGGGTCAGGGCCGAGGAGGTCACGAGGGCCGCGCCGCTCGCCGCCGCGATCCACCGGTTCCTCCCGCCCAGCACTGTGCCCACGCCGCCGGCGATCGCCAGGCGCTCCGCCCACGTCAGCAGCGTGCCCGCCCGTCCGGTCCGCAGCGGCTCGGCCTCGAGCGGATGCATCGACTCCTTCATGCGGTGCATGGAGACCACGTCGCCGACCACGCCCGCCGCCGCGAGCAGCCGCGCGGGCCGAGCCTCGGCCACCGGGACGGTGAGCATCGCGGCCCCGCCCGAGGCGAGGCTCGCCGAGGAGACGAAGAGGTAGGAGAGGTGCCCGCGCCCGGCCTCCCAGGTGGGCACCACGGTGTTGCCGAGCAGGGCTCCCGTGTACGAGGCGAGCAGCGGGGCCAGCACCACCTGGCCCAGCGCCGACGGTCCCTCGGCGGCGCCCAGCGCTCGGCGCAGCGGTCCCAGGGGGAGCCGCTCCCCCGTCATCCTGTCCACCTCGATCGCACCGAGCACGCCCGAGAAGCTCGCGAAGCCGCTCACCACCCAGGTCCCCAGGCTCATCGGAGAGGTGACCTTCACCGTGCGCATCATGTTCAGGAATCGCTCGGGCCGGCCGAGGTCCTCGATGAGGGCGAGGGTGCCCGCACCCACGGTGCCCAGCGCCATCAGGCGCGCACTGCGTCGCAGAGCGGGACGACCGCTGTGCTGGGCGCCGAAGGCCAGCAGGGCCGACCCCCCGGCGACGCCGCCCAGGAAGAGGTAGGCGGCGATCGGCTCCTTCCACGGCGGGGCCTTCACGACGGGACGGCCGTAGTACGAGTCGAACTCGTCGCTGCGCTCGATCTCGACGTCCTCGACGACGGCCCCCTCGCGGGAGCCGTCGCCCATCCCGATCTCGCCGAGCCCTCGACGGCGACGACGGCGCGCACCGGCCCGGCGCCTGCGCGGACGCTCCGGCGGTCGGTCCGCGTCGTACTCCGTGATGCTCATCGACGAGATCCCAGGAAGGAGAGGGCGACGGCGGCGACCATCCCGGCCGCCGCGAGTCCTGCCCGGGCATAGGTCCCCGGCAGCGACTTCGTGGGCACCTGCGGATCCGGCGGCAGGCCGTACACCTCCGGCTCGTCCAGCAGAAGGAACACCGACCCCGTGCCGCCCACGCCGTCCTCGGGATTCGCCCCGTAGAGGCGCGCCTCGGTCATGCCGCGATCATGGAGGTCGGCGACGCGCTGCCGCGCGTCGGCCGTGAGGTCCGAGTGGTCGCCGAAGCGGATCGACTGCGTGGGGCAGGTCGCCGAGCAGGCGGGCTCCTCCCCGTCGACGAGCCGGTCGTAGCACAGGGTGCACTTGCTCGCCGTGCCCATGCGATCGATCGTCTCGTCCCGGTTCGCGTACGGGGAGACGGTGCCGTCGTCGCGGCGCTGGATGACCCCGAAGGGGCAGGCGCTCACGCACGTGCCGCAGCCGTTGCACACGTCCTCCTGGACCACGACGGAGCCGTGCTCGGAGCGGAAGATCGCCCCGGTCGGGCACACGTCCAGGCACCCCGCGTTGGTGCAGTGCTTGCACACGTCGGAGGACATGAGCCACCGGAACTCGGGGGTGTCCGGCGGGGTGCGGTCCGCGCCGGCGAGGTCCCCGGCGGGCAGCGCGCCGCGCGGCCCCGAGGACTTCGGGCCGATCCCGGGCATGCCGAGGCTGACCAGCTTCCGCCCCGACTCCCGGGCCTCCTCGATCCGCTCCCGGCCCTGCTCGACGAAGGCGACGTGGCGCCAGGTGTTCGCGCTGAGCTCGCCGGTGTTGTCGTAGCTCGAGCCGAGGATCTCCAGATCGCCGTCGATCGGGTTGCGGTTCCACTCCTTGCACGCCACCTCACAGGCCTTGCAGCCGATGCAGATCGAGGTGTCGGTGAAGAAGCCCTTGCGCTCGTGGTCATGGCCCCAGCCGGAGTCGGCGGCGGGTCCTTCCGGTCCGGCGAGCAGGCTCATCGGTTGTCCATCTCCTTCATCGAGCGTTCACCGCTGGGCACCGCGGAGGCCTCCTCCGGGCCCCGCACGCCCCCCGCGGTGCTGGTGTCGGCGGGTCCGAAGCCCGGGGCGCCCTCGGCGCCGTCGACCGCGGGGTGCTCGGACGGGATCAGTCCCGCACGTCGACGGTACGCCTCCACCAGCTCTCCGCGCTCCGCACCGCGGGGGCGGCGCCCCGGGACGATCGTGCACGAGTTGTTCTTGCTGTTCTGGATCTGCGTGTTGGCGTCCAGGTTCATGCCGATGAGGTCGTTGGCGCCGTCGCCCTGGACGATCGCCTCCGTGCCACGGCCCCAGTGGAAGGGCAGGCCGATCTGGTGGATGGTCCGCTCACCGACCCGCAGCGGGGTCATGCGCTCGGTGACGAGCACCTTCGCCTCGATCGCGCCGCGCGCCGAGACGATGGTGGCCCAGCCGTAGGGCTCGAGGCCGACCTCGTCGGCGAGCTCGGGCGAGACCTCGCAGTACATCTCCGGCTGCAGCTCCGAGAGGTAGGGCAGGAAGCGGCTCATGCCGCCCGCGGTGTGATGCTCGGTGATCCGGTACGTCGTGAACACGTACGGGTACACCTCGCCGCCGCTGCCCATCGCCCCGGGGGAGCTGAGGTTGTCCTCGGCCCGGAAGGTGACCCGGGTGGGGTTGGACTGCTGCTCGTACAGCGGGTTGCGGATGGTCGACTCCGGCGACTCGTAGTGGGTCGGCAGCGGACCGTCCACCATCCCCGACGGGGCGAACAGCCATCCGCGGCCGTCGGCCTGCATGGTGAACGCGTCGGTGCCGGCCAGGGCGGCGGCCCCGCCCCGCGTGGGATCGCCCGGGTCGTCGGGCCGCTTCGTCGGCGGGAAGTCGGGGACGTCGTCACCGGTCCAGCGACCGGCCTCCTCGTCCCACCACACGAGCTTCTTGCGCTCGCTCCAGGGCCTGCCCGCGGCATCGGCCGAGGCGCGGTTGTAGAGGATGCGTCGATTGGCGGGCCAGGCCCATCCCCAGTCCGCGGCGATCTCGTCCTGCTCCCGGCCGGGCGTGCGCCGTCGCGCCTGGTTGATCCCGTCGGCGTAGACGCCGCTGTAGATCCAGCAGCCCCCCGAGGTGGAGCCGTCCGCCCTCATCTCGCCGAAGGATGCCAAGGGCTGACCGGCCCTCTCGCCGGTGAGATGGCGGCCGTTGATCTCGGCCAGCACCGCCTCGGCGTCGGGCTCGCCGTGCTCGTTGACGGGATAGTCCCAGGTGAGCTCCAGGATCGCGCGGTCGCGCGGATCGGTGGAGTCCTTGAGCTTCTCGCGGATCCGCAGGCCGAGGTCGTACGTGAACTCGAGGTCGCTCTTCGCGTCCCCGGGCGGCTCCACGGCCTGGTCCCGCCACTGGACCATCCGCTGGGTCTGGGTGAACGAGCCCGCCTTCTCGGTGTGGTTCGCCGCCGGCAGGAAGAACATCTCGGTGCCGATCTGCTCCGGGGTCAGCTCCCCGGACTCGATCTCCGGTCCGTCCCTCCAGAAGGTCGCCGATTCGATCATGTAGAAGTCCCGCACCACCATCCACTTCAGGTGGGTCAGGCCGAGGCGCTGCATGCGGCCGTTCGCGGAGCCGACGGCGGGGTTCTGGCCGAACAGGAAGTAGCCGTCGACCCCGCCCTCGAGCATGCGCATCACGGTCTGGTAGGTGCCGTGGGCACCGGTCAGCCGGGGCAGGTGGTGGAAGCCCCAGTCGTTCTCCTCCGTGGCGTGCTCGCCCCACCACGCCTTGAGCAGGTTGATGGTGTAGACGTCGGCGTCCGCCCAGAAGCCCTTCTGCTCCTTCTTGCCGATCGCGCGGGTGAACTCGGCGAAGTCGTCCTGGCCCACCTTCGGCATCGGGAGGTAGCCGGGGAGGATGTGGTAGAGCGTGGGGATGTCCGTGGAGCCCTGGATGGTCGCGTGGCCGCGCAGCGCCATGATCCCGCCGCCGGGGCGCCCCATGTTGCCCATCAGCAGCTGCAGGACGCCCGAGGTGCGGATCATCTGCGCACCGCCCTGGTGCTGGGTCCATCCCAGCGCGTAGGCGAACATCGTGGTCCGCTCGCGGCCCGAGTTCTCCGCCACGGCACGGGCCAGGTACTCGAAGTCCGTCGGGTCGATGCCGCAGGTGTCCTGCACCATCTCGGGCGTGTACCGGGAGTAGTGGCGCTTCAGGATCTGGAAGACGCAGCGCGGATGCTGCAGGGTCTCGTCCCGCTCGGGCAGGCCGCGTGCGACCGAGGCCGGGTCCCCGGCGTACGACCAGGTGCTGTTGTCGTAGGTGGCGGTCTCGGGGTCGTAGCCGGAGAACATCCCCTCGAGGTCCTCGGGGTCCGCGAACTCCTCGGAGACGATCGTCGAGGCGTTGGTGAAGGTGCGCACGTACTCGGAGAAGTACAGCTCGTTCTCCAGCACGTACCGGATCACACCGCCGAGCAGCACGATGTCCGTGCCGGTGCGGATCGGGATGTGCCGATCAGCGTTGGCGGAGGTGCGGGTGAAGCGCGGATCGACATGGATCACCCGGGCGCCGCGCTTCCGGGCCTCGACCACCCACTGGAAGGCCACAGGATGGGCCTCCGCCATGTTCGAGCCCTCGATGACGATGAGATCCGCGTTGGCGAAGTCCTGCACGGACTGGGTGGCGCCGCCACGGCCGAACGAGGCTCCCAGACCGGGAACCGTGGCGGAGTGTCATATGCGGGCCTGGTTCTCGATCTGGATCGCGCCCGCGGCGGTGAAGAACTTCTTGATCAGATAGTTCTCCTCGTTGTCGATGGTCGCGCCGCCGAGGCTCGCGATGCCCATCGTCCGCCTCAGCGGACGCCCCTTCTCGTCCGCGTCCTCCCAGTGCCGACGCCGCGCCTCGATGAAGCGGTCGGCGATCATGTCCATCGCGACGTCGAGGTCGAGGTCCTCCCACTCGGTCCCGTACGGGCGGCGGTAGCGCACCGTCGTCTGCCGCAGGTAGGAGTTCGCGAGCTGCTCGCTGGCCGCGCCCTTGGGGCACAGGCGACCGCGGGAGACCGGGGAGGCCGGGTTGCCCTCGATCTGGATGACCCGTCCGTCCTTGTGGAACACGCGCTGGGAGCAGCCGACCGCGCAGTAGGGGCACACGCTGTCCACCACTCCGTCGGCCGCCTCGGTGCGCGAGGCGGTGGCGCGGGTCCTCGCCGAGGTGACCGACGTGCCGCGTCCCGTGGGATCGTCCCCGCGCAGCTGCCGGATCACCGGCCAGTCGAGGAAGGTGCGTCGTGGCATGGCCCCATGCTACCAGCGGCGATCTCCGCGGGACGGCTCCCCGTGCTTCTCCTCCTCCGGTGTGATCCCCTCTCCCACCAGCATCGTCATCGCTGTCGGTGGAGCATGGGCGCGGTCGTCCCCGCCGCCCCCGGCGCCGTGCCGGCACCTGCGAGGGGACCGACCGACGGGCAGCCGGCCCGCTCAGATCCGGACGACGTCCGGGCGCGGCAGCGGCTCCGGCAGCGGCCAGGGGTCCGGCGTCGGCAGGGGCATCGGCAGCGGCTGCGGCAACGGCCACGGGTCCGGCAACGGGGTGGTGTCGATCGGCGGCGGCACAGGGATCGTCGGCGGGGTCAGCGGCGGGATCAGCGGCGGCCATTCGATCCGCGGACGGCGCGGGAACGGATCCCAGTCGCCCGGAGCACAGATGATCGGCGGTTCGCCGGAACCGACACCGATGTCACCGGGCTTCAGGAGCGGGCCCGGGAAGAACGGCCCGCCCGGGAGGCAGTCACCGATGATCCCCTGCCCGGTGGACATCGGCGCGCCCTGTGGGACCGGGAAGCAGTCGGTCCGCCAGGTCGGCAGTCCGATGAGGAGGTCGTCCGGATCGATCCTCGGCAGCGGGACGTCCGGCAGTCCGATCCTCGGCAGCCGCGGGAGCGGGAGAGTGGGCAGTCCCGGGATCGAGATGCCGCCGCCTTCCCCTCCGGAGGCGCCGTCCTGCTCCTCCGCGTGGCGGTCCAGCTCGACCCCGCCGGCGCGCAGATCCTGCGCGACCTGCTCGAGGCGCGGTCCGACGTCCCCGCTCCACCGCTGTCGGAACGCCTCGGCGTCCGGCCCCACCCACTCGACGCCGTCGATCAGTGCCGTGCACGTCGCCAGCAGGGACTCCACCGTCCCCGCCGCCGCGGTGCAGGCCGACGCCTGCCGGCGCACCCCCTCGGTCTCGGCTCCCCAGAACCCGCTCATCGTCATCTCCCCCGGTGTCGTCATGGACTGTCTGCGACGACGCTACGGGAGCTCGACGAGGGGCGTCGATGGGGAGCACTGCCCATGCGACAGGGTCGGAGCACGGGGGCCGTGACGGCGACCTCACCCGCTCGCTCCCGGGCTCAGTGCTGCCCGGGGACCTCGTCGCGGATCCGCTCGTGATGGCGGATCACCTCGTTGACGATGAACCGCAGGAAGGCCTCGGCGAAGGTCGGGTCCAGGCCCGCCTGGTCGGCCAGGTCCCGCAGGTGGGCGATCTGCTCCTGCTCCCGGGCCGGATCCGCGGGCGGCAGCCCGTGCGCGGCCTTGAGCACGCCGACGCGCTGGGTGTGGGCGAACCGCTCGGCCAGCAGGTGGACGAGGGCGGCGTCGATGTTGTCGATGCTGCGCCGCTCCTCGAGCAGCAGCTCTCGCGCTCGCTCGGTGTCGGGAGCGCCCTCGCCCGCTCCCGGGACCGCGCTCATGCGGAGCGCTCCTCGCGCGAGGCATCCGCGTCCCGGTCCGCGTCCTTGCCCGTGAGCATCAGCGGGGCCCGGCCCTCGGTGACGACACCCTCGGTGATGACGACCTTGACCACGTCGTCCCGGGACGGGACCTCGAACATCACCGGCTGGAGGGACTCCTCGAGGATGGCCCGCAGTCCGCGGGCGCCGGTCTCCCGCTCGATCGCCTTGTCCGCGATCGCCTCCAGGGCGCTGCGCTCGAAGTCGAGCTCAACGCCGTCCAGCGAGAACATCTTCTGGAACTGCCGCACCAGAGCGTTGCGGGGCTCGGTGAGGATGGTGATCAGGGCGTCCCGATCCAGGTTCGACACGCTCGTGATGACCGGGAGGCGCCCGATGAACTCGGGGATCAGGCCGAACTTGAGCAGGTCCTCGGGCAGCAGCTTGCCGTAGAGGGCCTCCTGCTGGAGCGGGGAGTGGAGAGCGGAGCCGAAGCCGATGCCGCGCTTGCCGATCCGGGAGCCGATGATGTCCTCGATGCCGGCGAAGGCGCCCGCGACGATGAACAGCACGTTGGTGGTGTCGATCTGGATGAACTCCTGGTGGGGGTGCTTGCGCCCTCCCTGCGGCGGGACCGCCGCGACGGTGCCCTCGAGGATCTTCAGCAGCGCCTGCTGCACGCCCTCCCCGGACACGTCACGGGTGATCGAGGGGTTCTCCGACTTGCGCCCGATCTTGTCGACCTCGTCGATGTAGATGATGCCGCGCTCGGCCTTCTTGACGTCGTAGTCAGCGGCCTGCAGCAGTTTGAGCAGGATGTTCTCGACGTCCTCGCCGACGTATCCGGCCTCGGTCAGGGCCGTCGCGTCCGCCATCGCGAAGGGGACGTCGAGCATGCGGGCGAGGGTCTGGGCGAGGTAGGTCTTGCCGCAGCCGGTGGGACCCACAAGCATCACGTTGGACTTGGCGACCTCGATCTCGTCCTGCTCGCCGTCGGCCTCCTCGGCGAGGCTCGCCGCGGCGCTCCTGGCCGGCGACGCGGACGTCGCGGCATCCTGCGCTCGCACCCGCTTGTAATGGTTGTAGACCGCGACGGACAGGGCGCGCTTGGCGGGCTCCTGGCCGACCACGTACTCCTCGAGGAAGTCGAAGATCTCCCGCGGCGCGGGCAGCGGCGTGTCCTTCTCCGGGGCGGGCTGCGCGGCCTGGATCTCCTCGGCGATGATCTCGTTGCACAGCTCGATGCACTCCTCGCAGATGTACACCCCCGGCCCGGAGATCAGCCGTTCGACCTGCTTCTGCGACTTCCCGCAGAAGGAGCATTTGAACACGTCGGACCCATCGCTCGTGCGCGCCATGTCCGTGTCCTTTCGTCAGGCCGTCAGCAGTGCGTTCCACAGCTCCCGCGGGCTCTCGGCCCGGGAGCCGCGGACCATCACCACGGTACCGTGCGCGACGCCCCCGACACGGGAGGCACCGCTGCCGGGATGCCGACTCCCGCGCGGGCGCCGGCCGTCGACGACGCTGGTGAGCGCACGGTCCCGCTGCGGGGCCCGAGCGCGCCGCCCCGATCCGGCGACGGCCGGGTCGGGGCGGCCCTGCGTCACTGGGAGACCTGCGGGCGGAGCTCCTTGCGCGACTCGAGCACCTGGTCGACCAGGCCGTACTCGAGGGCGCCCTGGGCGGTGAGGATCTTGTCGCGCTCGATGTCGGTGCTGATCTGCTCCTTGGTGCGACCCGAGTGGTGCGCCAGGGTCTCCTCCAGCCATTCGCGCATGCGCATGATCTCGTTGGCCTGGATCTCGAGGTCGGAGGCCTGCCCGCCACCGCCCTCGCCGCCCATGGCCGGCTGGTGGATGAGGATGCGGGCGTTGGGCAGGGCCAGGCGCTTGCCCGGGGAGCCGGCGGCCAGCAGCACTGCGGCGGCGGAGGCCGCCTGGCCCAGGCACACGGTCGTGACCTCGGGCTTGATGTACTGCATCGTGTCGTAGATGGCGGTCAGCGCGGTGAACGAGCCGCCGGGGCTGTTGATGTACAGGGTGATGTCACGGTCCGGGTCCTGGGACTCCAGGACCAGCAGCTGCGCCATCACGTCATCGGCGGAGGCATCGTCGACCTGGACGCCCAGGAAGATGATGCGGTCCTCGAAGAGCTTGGTGTACGGGTCCTGACGCTTGAAGCCGTAGGCGGTGCGCTCCTCGTACTGCGGCAGGACGTAGCGCGAGGTCGGCATGGGGTGCAGCGGGGCGCGTCCGCTCTCGAAGCCGGCCTGGGCCGAGGGCATCGCGCCGATGGTGCGGGGATCGAAGGTCACGGGTTCTCCTCGTTGAAGCGGTGTCTGTGGGGTGCCTGGGGGCGCGGTCAGTCGTCGGTGCCGCCGCCGCCCGTGACGTCACCCGAGCCGGTGACGATCTTGTCGATGAACCCGTACTCGAGGGCCTCCGACGCGGTGAACCAGTGGTCACGGTCCGAGTCGTCCGTGATCTGCTCGATGCTCTTGCCGGTCTGCTCCGCGATCAGCTCGGCGAGCTGACGCTTCATGGACAGGATCAGATCGGCCTGGATCCGGATGTCGGTGGCGGTGCCGCCGAGTCCCCCCAGGGGCTGATGCATGAGCACCCGGGTGTGCGGGGTCGCGTAGCGCTTGCCCTTGGCCCCGGAGGAGAGCAGGAACTGCCCCATCGAGGCGGCCATGCCCATGCCCACGGTGACGACGTCCGGCTTGACGAACTGCATCGTGTCGTAGATGGCCATGCCCGCCGTGATCGAACCGCCGGGGCTGTTGATGTAGAGGTAGATGTCCTTGTCCGGGTCCTCGGCGGCCAGCAGCAGGATCTTGGCGCAGATCGCATTGGCGTTCTCGTCGCGGACCTCGGACCCCAGCCAGACGATGCGCTCGCGCAGCAGGCGCTGGTAGACGTTGTCGTCCAGGCCCATCAGGGAGTCGCCGGCCGCGTTGCGGGGCGGGGAGGTCTGGGTGCTCTGCGAGGTCACGGTGTCTCCTTCGTGGCGGAATTCTCGATGAGTCGACTCTAGGCGCTGGGCGGGGCCCGCGCTGACCCTGTTCGCCGCAGGCGCATCGCGGTCGGCCGTCGTGGGCCCGACGACGGGGACGCCGGCGGCGGCACCGGGGCGGCTCCCGGGGAGCGGATGTGCTCCAGGCCTCCCCGGATCGTCAAGCCGTGGCGTGATCGGGTCACGAGACCCTACGGGTGCGTAAAAACCGCGCCAAGACATCGGTCCGGCTCTGCCAAGCCCCCTGACCTCGTCGCCTTCCGCTCCTACGGTGATCCCATCGCCTCGACAACGGTGGTCCCCACAGCTTGCAGCACAGCCCCGGCACCCCGGCCGGGAACCGGAAGGAACGAACCGCACATCATGGCTCTGAACAACACGCACCGCACTCCCGGCCGCGCCCAGCTCCCGACCCGCGACGCGCAGCGCGCCGCCCGCGGCCTCGGTGGAGCAGCCGTCCTCGGCACCGTCGTCCTCGGCACCGCGTTCGCCGGCGGCGCCGCGGCGCAGGCGGCCCCTGCGGCTCCCGCCGCGCCGGCCCAGAGCGCCCCGGTGGCGCAGGCGGCTCCGGCCGCCCCGTCGGTCGCCCCCTCCGCCAAGCTCAACTCCACCGACAAGCTCCGTTGGGGCTCCCGCGGCGGTGCCGTGAAGGACCTGCAGTCCGCGCTCAACGACAGCGGCGCGAACCTGGCCGTCGACGGCGTCTTCGGCAAGCGCACCCATGCCGCGGTGAAGGACTACCAGTCCTCCAACGGCCTCCAGGTCGACGGCGTGGTCGGCCCGCAGACCCGCGGCGCGCTCAACGGCGGCGGCGTCTCCACCGGCGGCGCCTCGGCCCCGAGCTCCGGCTCGAGCTCCTCCACCAGCTCGATCGTCGACGCCGCCCGCTCGGCCGTCGGCACCCCGTACTCCTACGGCGGCTCCTCGCTCAGCGGCATGGACTGCTCCGGCCTGGTGAGCTTCGCCTACAAGAACTCCGGCATCTCGGTGCCGCGCACCTCGAGCCAGATCGCCAACTCGGGACGCTCGATCTCCCAGTCGCAGGCCCAGGCCGGCGACATCGCCGTGTGGCCCGGCCACGTCGCGATCTACGCCGGCAACGGCAAGATCATCGACGCCTCCGGCTCCCAGCAGCGCGTCGTCGAGCGCTCCATCTGGGGCAACCCGAGCTTCGTCACCTTCCGCTGATCGGCAGTCGCCGACGCGACCACGGCCCGGCTCCCCTCTCGTGGGGGAGCCGGGCCGCTGTCATCCCCGGGCCGGTGCAGGACGCCGGGGTCGCAGGATCCTGCCGGCGCCCAGCTCCGCTCCGGGGATCGGGCCCACGACCTCCCAGTCGATGCGCCGCCCTCCCGGAACGTCGTAGGCCCGTGTCCCGTCCCCCAGCAGGACGGGGGCGGAGAACACCTGGAGCTCGTCGATCAGATCGTGCTCGAGCGCCTGGCGGGCGATGTCGGCGCTGATGATCTGGACATCCCTCGGCCCAGCGATCTCCCGCGCGCGGCGCACCGCCTCTGTCACGTCGACGTCCAGGGCTGTGACCGCGGAGTCGTCGGCGAGCTCCTCGGGCCGGTGGGTCAGCACGATCTCCACGCCGCTCCACGCTCCCCCGTAGGCCTCGGCGGTCAGCTCGCCCCGCTGCGCCGCCTGGGCGAGCGCGGCGTCGTAGCCGCGCCTCCCCGAGATGATCACGCCCACCGGCTCGGCGAGGCGCGCGACGATCTCCGGATCCATCGGAGGGCACGCCTCGAGCCAGGCCATGTCGTGCTCCGGTCCGGTGATGAAGCCGTCCAGGGAGGCGGTGAAGCCCCAGGTGACCTTGCCTCCCGGGGTGTCCTCGCGTGCTCCGTCGCCTCGCGTTCCGTCCCTGCCCGCAACTGACATCACGTCCTCCTGACGATGGGTGCCTCGCCGTGCCGCGCGAGGCCGCCGAGTCTCGCACCGACGAGGACGGGCCGCCACCCCTGAGGGTGACGGCCCGTCCTCGAGCGCCCTCAGGGGGCGCCGCGGGTCACTCGCCGGTCGTCTCGGAGGACTCGTCCTTCGCGGCGGCCTTCTTGGCAGGAGCCTTCTTCGCCGGAGCCTTCTTCGCCGGAGCCTTCTTGGCAGGAGCCTTCTTCGCCGCCGGCTTCTCCTCGGCGTCGTCGGCCGTCGCCTCCGCAGCGGGGGCCTCGTCCTTCGCGGCGGCCTTCTTGGCAGGAGCCTTCTTCGCCGGGGCCTTCTTCGCCGGAGCCTTCTTGGCGGGAGCCTTCTTCGCCGCCGGCTTCTCCTCGGCGCCGTCTGCCTCCTCGCCCTCGGACTCCTCACCCTCGGACTCCGCGTCCTCGGCGGCGAGGCCCAGGTCGAGCACCTCGCCGGAGGCGCTCTTCACGGTGATGTCCGCGAGCACGACGTCGAGCGCCTTGGAGCGCTGGACCTCGGCGAAGATCTGCTCGAGCTGGCCGGACTGGGCGAGCATCTGCAGCAGCTGGTTGGACTCGATGCCGTACTGCGCCGAGAGCTGCGTCATGTAGCTCATGAGGTCGTTCTGATCGACCTGGACCTCACGGGTGCCGTTGATCTCGTCGAGCAGGAACTGCGCGCGGACGGCCTTCTCGGTGTCCTCGCGGATCTCCTCGCCGTGCGGGTCGCCGGCCTCCTTGCCCTCGTTCTCCAGGTGGGAGTCGATCTCGTCCTGGACCAGCTGATCGGGCACCGGGATCTCGAGCTCCTCGAGGAGCTTCTCGAGCAGGGCGTTGCGGGCGAGCGCGACGCGGTTGCCCTCGGCGTCGGCGGCGGCCTGCGTGCGCAGGTCCTCCTTGAGCTCGTCGATGGTGTCGAACTCGGAGGCCATCTCGGCGAACTCGTCGTCGGCCTCGGGCAGCTCGCGCACCTTCACGGACTGCGCGGTGACCTTGACCTGAGCCTCCTCCCCGGCGCGGTCGCCGCCGGCGAGCTGGGAGACGAAGGTGGTGGTCTCCTCGGCGGAGAGGCCGATGAGGGCCTCGTCCAGACCGTCGAGCATGTTGCCCTCGCCGATCTGGTAGGAGACGCCCTCGACGGACTCGATCTCCTCGTCGTCGATGGTCGCGACCATGTCAAGGGAGACGAAGTCGCCGTCCTCGGCGGGCCGGTCCACGCCCACGAGAGTGCCGAAGCGCTCACGCAGCTCGTCCAGGCGCACCTCGACGGCGTCCTCGTCGACGGCGGGCTCCTCGATCTCGACCTCGTAGGAGGAGAAGTCGGGCAGCGCGATCTCGGGGCGCACGTCCTGCTCGACGGTGAAGAGGAGGTGGCCCTCCTCGGAGCCGTCCAGGCCCGGCACCTCGGCCACCTCGACCTCGGGACGGCCGACGGGCTTGATCTCCGCCTCGGCGGCGGCCTGCTGGTAGAAGTCGGGGAGGGCGTCGTTGACGGCCTCCTGCATGATCGCGGGGCGGCCGAAGCGCTGCTCGACGAGCCGGGTGGGGACCTTGCCCTTGCGGAAGCCGGGGATCTGCACCTGATCGGCGATCTTCTTGGTGGCGGTCTCGACGGCAGGCTTGAGCTCGTCGAAGGGCACCTCGACGGTGAGCTTCACCCGGGTGGGGCTGAGCTTCTCGGACTCGGTCTTCACTGGTCAGGTCTCCCTGTGGATGGACTGTAGGTGGACGTTCCTGATGGCGCCCCGGAGCACGCGCGGCGGCGACCCGGTGGCGGAGTCGGGGTGACAGGATTTGAACCTGCGACTTCCCGCTCCCAAAGCGGGTGCTCTACCAAGCTGAGCTACACCCCGGAGGGCAACCCAGGGGATATTACCCGTTCCGCCTGCGCGACGCCCGAGCGGGAGGGCGACCCTGTGAGCAGATGCATGTCGCCTCGGCCACTGCCGATGTGCTCCCGCGCCGCTGATCTGGTTCAATGGTGCGGCACGCGGGCGTAGCTCAATGGTAGAGCCTCAGTCTTCCAAACTGATTACGCGGGTTCGATTCCCGTCGCCCGCTCCAGCGTCGCCGGGCCGCGGCACCTCCGGGTGCCGCGGCCCGGTCCGTCCCCGGCCCGGCCGGCGGGACTCATCCCAGCAGGCCCTCGCGCAGCGCGCGCAGCACGGCATTGGTGCGGTCGCGCGCCCCGGTCTTCTGCAGGATCACCGACAGGTGGTTCTTCACCGTGCCCTCGGCCAGGTGCAGCACCCCGGCGATCTCCCGGTTGCTGTACCCCTCGGCGACCAGGCGCAGCACGTCGGTCTCCCGCTCCGTGAGGGGCTGCAGCGGGACCTCGGGATCGGCAGCGGACGGCGAGCCGCTGCGGATGGCGCGCAGCAGGCCCTCCGTGATGGACGGCGAGATCAGGGTGCCTCCCTCGGCCAGGGCATGCACAGCACGGGCGAGGCGCTCGATCGTGACGTCCTTGAGCAGGTAGCCGCGGGCTCCCGCCTGGAGTGCCTGCAGCACCAGCTGATCGTCGTCGAAGGTGGTCAGCACGAGCACCGGCACCTCGCTCCCCTGCTCTCGCAACTGCTCGAGCGCCCAGAGGCCGTCCCGCTTCGGCATGCGCAGATCCATCAGCACCACCTCGGGCGCATGCTCCTGGATCGCGCTCAGCGCCTCGGCGCCGTCGCCCGCCTCCGCGACCACCTCGATCCCGGCCACCTGCAGCAGGGTGCGGATGCCCTCCCGCACGAGCGCCTGGTCGTCGACCACGATCACGCGGGTCATGGGCCGGCCAGCCGTCCGCGCACCGAGAAGCCCCGCCGGGACTCGACGGTCACCTCGCCGCCCAGCTGCTCGAAACGCTCGCGCAGCCCGCGCAGGCCGTTGCCGGGCTGCGGGGAGCGGGCGCCGAGGCCGTCGTCGCGCGCCACCAGGGTCACGCCCTCGGGCCCCTGCGTGACCTCGATCCGCAGCCGCGACGCCTCGGCGTGGCGGATCGTGTTCGTGACCGCCTCCTGGGCGAGGCGGATGAAGGCCGTGCGCTGGACCTCACCGAGCCGCAGGTCGGGGTCGACGGCGATGGAGACCTCGAGGCCCGGCACGCCCTCGACCATGCTGCGCAGTGCGGCGTCGAGATCCGTCGGACCGGCGCGCATCTCCCCGACGGTGGCGCGGACGTCGCCGAGCAGGTCCCGGGCGACCTGATCAGCCCGGTCGACGTGCCGTCGGGCCTCGTCCCCCTCGAGGTGCCGTGCGGCCTCGAGGTTCAGGGTCAGCACCGTGAGCTGATGGCCGATGAGGTCGTGCAGCTCCCGCGAGATCCGCAGCCTCTCCGCCGTGCGGACCGAATCCTCCAGCAGCACCCCGGCGGCCCGCAGGTCCACCTGGGTGCGCGCGAGCTCGGTCCGCATGCGCTTCTCCCGCAGCAGGGTGGTGGTGCTGAAGACCGTGGCGAGCTGGATCAGCAGATAGAAGCCGCTGAGCAGCAGGACCTCGACCCATCCCGCGGTGACCAGCGACGTGGCCAGGGCGACCACCCCGGTGTTCAGCACCGCCAGGGCGAGGCTCACCGGCAGGGTCACCACGTAGGTGCTGATCGCCGCGGTGACCACGACGATGATCAGCAGCAGACCCATGCCGGGGACGGTCAGCACGAGCACCCAGGAGAGCACCACGGCGAGCGCGAGCGCCGCCCGACGGGCCCGGTCCCCCGTCGGCGCGCCGGTGGCGAGCACCGCGAGGACGTAGCCGGCCAGCGCGAGCGCCCAGAGCGGCCGCGGGATCAGCGGATCGGCCAGGCCCAGCAGTGCGGGCAGGGCGACGGCGACGGCGATGACCAGCATCGCCACCCCGGCCCAGCCCTCCGTGCCCAGTCGTCCCATACGCCCAGACTAGGACCGGAGCAGGTGCCGCGACCCGTGCCGATGGTCATGGGGGACCCCCGCGCGGTCGATGACCGACGGCACGCGCGCCCGCGCAGCGGTCTCCGTAGCGTCGGAGCATGACGACGAACAGCTCGCAGCAGCAGGACGGCACGGCACCCGCGGTGCAGGTCACAGGGCTCACCAAGGCGTACCGGGGCAGGACCGCGGTCGACCGCCTCGATCTCGCCGTGGGCCGCGGGGAGACGCTGGGCATCCTGGGCACCAACGGCGCCGGGAAGACCACCACGGTCGAGATGATCGCCGGACTCCGCCGACCCGACGCCGGCCGCGTCCGGGTGATGGGCCTGGACCCCTTCCAGGACGAGGCGCGGCTGCGCCAGGTGCTGGGGGTGCAGCTGCAGGAGGGATACCTCCACGGCGCGTTGACCGTCACCGAGCTGCTGGACCTCTACGCCAGCTTCTATCCCGATCCCCGGCCGCATGTCGAGCTGCTGGACCTGGTCGAGCTCGAGGGCAAGGCCGGCGACCGCTTCGAGAAGCTCTCGGGCGGTCAGCAGCAGCGGGTCTCGGTCGCACTGGCCCTGATCGGCCGGCCCCGGGTGCTGATCCTCGACGAGCTCACCACCGGGCTCGATCCCGCGGCGCGCCGGAGGATGTGGCGCACCATCGAGCAGCTGCGCGACGAGGGCGTGAGCATCCTCCTGGTCAGCCACGCGATGGACGAGGTGGAGCGCCTGTGCGACCGCCTGGTCCTGCTCGAGGCCGGCCGCATCCTGACCGCCGGCACCCCCGCCGAGGTCATCGCCGCCGCCGGCGCCGACTCCCTCGAGGACGCCTTCGTCGCCCTCACCGGGAGCGCGCCGCACGAGAAGGAGAGCATCTGATGAGCACCGCCGACCGGACACCGACGGCCCTCACCCCGTCGGTGCGCGCCCATCGACCGGGCCTGCGCTCGCTGCTGATCATGGTCCGTTCCGAGACGAAGATGGTCTGCCGCGACGTCGCCGGGCTCATCACCCCGCTCGGACTCCCGCTGCTGATCCTGCTGACCAGCGCCTCGGCCGCGAGCCAGGAGGTCATCGTCGACGGGCGCACCGCCCTGGACCTCTTCGTGATGCCGCTGGTGGTGGTGATGGTGCTGGCGATCATCGGCGTCCTGAACATGCCGAGCTTCCTGGCCTACTACCGCAGGTCGGGAATCCTGCGGCGTCTGGCCGTCACCCCTGCCTCGCCGATGATGGTGCTGGTCGCGCAGACCATCGTCTCCGTCCTGCAGTCCGTGATCGGGATCGGCGTCGCGGCAGGAGTCGCAGTGGTGGCGTTCGGGGCGAACCCGCCGATCCACGGCGCCGCGGCGCTGGGCGCGGTGGCGCTGACCGCCGCCGCGATGTACGCGGTGGGGATGATCGTCGCCGCCGTCGCCCCCAGCCCGTCCTCCGCAGTGGCGATCGGGCTGGTCGGGTTCCTCGGCCTGGGGGCCCTCGGCGGCATGTTCGGCGGGCGGGACGCGCTGCCGGAGCCGGTCGCGGAGATCGGTGCGCTCCTGCCCTTCGGGGCCGGGGTCGACGCCTTGTCCGCGGCGTGGGCGGGGCAGGCCATCGAGGCGAGCTCGCTCCTCGCTCTCGCCGTCACGATCGTCGTGGGCGCGGCGGTGGCCGCCCTGCTGTTCCGCTGGGAGTGAGGGGAGCGCCCGGGCGGGCGTCCGGAACCCCGCCGGCCTCAGGCCGGGGCCTGCTGGATGCGGATCATGTTCCCGGCAGGATCCCGCACGGCGCAGTCGCGGATCCCGTAGTCCTGGTCGACCGGCTCCTGCACGATCTCGGCGCCGGCGGCCTCGAGGGCGGCGTACGCGGCGTCCAGATCCGCGGCGGCGAGGTTCACGCCGAAGTAGGCGCCCTTGTCGATCACGGACTGCAGGGCGGCGTGCTCCTCGGCGGTCAGCCCGTTCCCCTCGAGCAGGGGGTGCAGCACGATCGCGGTGTCGGGCTGACCGGTCGGCCCCACGGTGATCCAGCGCATCCTGCCGCCGCCGACATCGAGGCGCACCTCGAAGCCGAGCACGTCGCGGTAGAACGCGAGGGACGCCTCAGGGTCGCTGTGGGGCAGGAAGCTGGAGTGGATGCTCAGGGCGGGCCGGGGTGCGGTGGTCATGGTCGGAACGCTAGGCGCTCCCCGCTCCGGGCGCTTCTCGATTCCTGATCGGTCTGGTGACCTTCCGGGCGATGCAGGGCGGCAGGGAGTCCAGCACCTCGGCCCCGCGCGCCCGGTACGCGCTCGGTGAGACGCCCACCAGCTCCTTGAAGCGGGTGCTGAAGGTGCCCGACGAGGAGAATCCGACGTCCATGCCGATCTCGGTGACGGAGCGGTCGGTGCGGCGCAGCAGGGTCATGGCCCGCTCGATCCGGCGAGTCATCAGGTAGGCATAGGGGGACTCCCCGTACTCCTCGCGGAAGCGCCGACTGAGATGGCCGGCGGAGAGGTGGACGCCCGCGGCGAGCGCCTCGACGTCCAGCGGCCGGTCGTGCTCGCGATCCATCCGGTCGCGCACCCGGCGCAGCAGCACCAGGTCCGATGCCACCGGACGCGCCGCGGGACGAGAGGAAGCGGACCGAGGCGGTGACGACCGCCGGGCCGGGGGCACGGGCGACTCCGGGCGCGCACGCACTCTCAGCACCGCGGTGCCGTCGTCGTCGCCGAGCACCTGGTCCACACGGTCCAGTCGCCCGTCGGCCCGGGCGAGGGAGCGCGCGGTGCGGGCCTGCTCCCGGTGCATCTCCAGCAGCATCACCCCGTCGGGGGCGAGGTGATCCGCGGCGCGGGCCAGGAGCCGACGGACGTGGTCCATCCCGTCCTCGCCGCCGAGGAGCGCAGCGCGCGGCTCGTGGTCGCGGGCCTCGCGGGGCATCAGCGCGAGCTGGCCGGAGGGGACGTAGGGCGGTACCGCCGCGATGACGTCGAACCCGTCGCCGTGCTGCGCGGACAGCGCCTCCCAGCCGTCGCCGCGATGCAGGCGAGCGCTGTCGGGCAGGTTCGCCCGGGCCATGGCCAGGGCCCGTTCGTCGGCCTCGGCGACGTGCACGATCGCCCCCGGGACACGGCGCGCGACGAGTGCGGCGACCGGTGCCGCGCCCGCGTACATCTCGAGCACGCGGGGGCGGGATCGGGATCGGGCCGCGCGGAGGGTCTCGCGGATCAGCAGCGCGGTGCGCCGGCGCGGGACGAACACCCCGGGGCCGACGCGCAGCCGCTCCCCCATCAGCTCCACCCGGCCGAGGACCTGCTCGAGGAACTCCCCGGCGGTGCGGCGCACGACCCAGCGCTCGAGCTCGTCGGTGTCACGGGCGGCCGACACCAGCTCCCGCGCCTCGTCCTCGGCGAAGACGCAGCCGGCGGCGCGCAGCCTCGCGACGAGGTCCGAAACGCCGAGGTCGTCCATCGCCCCAGTCTCCCCCGTCCCCGTCGTCCTCGCCAGCCATCCGCCGACCGCCTCCGCCCCGTCCTCGGGGTCGACCGTGGCCGCCCTCGGCCGCCGGGCTCGGCCGCGCTGTCCGTTTTCCGCTGGTGCCGCTGGCCGGAGAGAGGTTCACTGGGTGCATGGCACAGATGACCGATGACGAGCGGTACGCGGCGATCCGCGCTCGGGACACCCGTTTCGACGGGATGTTCTTCACCTGCGTGCGCTCCACCGGGATCTTCTGCCGCCCCTCCTGCCCCGCCCGCACCCCGCAGCGGGGCGGGGTCGAGTTCGTCCCCTCCGCCGCGGCCGCCCTCGCCGCCGGATATCGCGCCTGCAAGCGCTGCGGGCCCACCGCACCTCCGGGCAGCCCCGACGACGATCCCGCGGGCTCGCTGGCCGGCCGCGCCCTGCGCCTGATCGACGAGGGCGCGCTCGACGAGGGCACGGTCCCCGCTCTCTCCGCTCGCCTCGCCGTCTCCGAGCGCACCCTGCACCGTGCTCTCGTGCAGGTCACCGGCGCGGGAGCACTCGCCCATGCCCGGATGCGCCGCGCCCGACGCGCGCATGAGCTCGTGGTCGGCTCGACGCAGCCGCTCGCGCAGGTCGCGCACGCGGCGGGCTTCGGCAGCGAGCGTCAGTTCCACGAGACCTTCTCGCAGATCTTCGGCCACGCGCCCCGGTCGTGCGCGAGAGGGCGCGGCACCGCCGCGCCGTGACGGCTGATCCCGGGAGGGACGGCGCCTCGGTGCTCACCGCGCAGCTGACCGTGCGGCGTCCCTTCGATGCAGCGGGACTGGCCGCCTGGTTCGCGCACCGTGCGGTGGCAGGAGTGGAGGAGATCACCGGTCTGCACTGGACCCGCGCGGTGCGGCTGCCGCACGGCCCCGGCGTGCTGCAGGTCGACCTCGGTGCCGAGGGGCCGCTCCCCCTGACGCTCCATCTGGCCGACCTGCGGGACCACGCCGTCGCGATCGCCCTGACCCGGCGGCTGCTGGACCTGGACGCGGATCCCCTCGGCATCGACGAGGGCCTGCGCCGAGCGCTCCCCATGCTCACGCCGCTGCTGCGAGAGCGGCCGGGCGTGCGCCTGCCGGGGTCGCCGCAGCTCGCCGAGGCGCTGCTGTGGGCGGTCACCGGCCAGCAGATCACCACCGCGCAGGCCCGCGCGCAGATCACGCGGGCGACGGACCTGCTCGCCGACGAGCTGCCTCCGGCCCTGCACGTCGGCGGGGTCCGTCGACTTCCCGTGGATCCGCGGCGGGCGGCGGAGCGGGCCGAGGAATGGTTCCGCGGTCCCGGTCAGCGCCGGCGGACGCTGTCGGCGACGGTCCCGACGGTCGCCGCGGGCAGCACGGGCAGCACGGGCAGCACGGGCAGCACGGTGAGCACGGAGGACGACGCCCGCCCCTTCGATCCGTCCCTCCCGGTCGACACGCTGCGCGAGCGCCTGCTCGCCCTCCAGGGCATCGGCCCCTGGACCGCGGACTACACGCTGCTGCGCGGGGTGCGGGCCATCGATGCGGCCCCGGCCCGGGACGCCGCCCAGCTCGCCGCGGCCCGCGACATCGGCCTGGCCGAGGACCACGCCGCGCTGCACCGGTCCCTCGCCGTCGCCTCCCCCTGGCGCTCCTACGCCGCCATGCACCTGTGGCACCACCAGGCCGCCCTGCGCACGGAGGGCGGGTCCTAGCGAGCTCGGCCGCCCCGCCGTCGCCGCACCGCCCGACGTCCCACCCCGACCCACGATCCCGGAAGGATCTCTCATGACCGACTCGCACACCTCCGCGGCCGCGGCGCGGCACCGCCGTGTCACCACCCCGCTCGGTCAGTACCTGCTGGCCGCCGACGGGGAGGCGCTGACCGGGATCTGGCGGAAGGGCCAGTCCCGGTCCCCGGGCCCCGAGCGCCTCGGCGCCGAGGCGCCCGAGGACGATCCCCTGCTCCGCGAGGCCGAGGCGCAGCTGCTCGACTACCTGGCCGGGCAGCGCTCCGACTTCGATCTGCCCCTGGCACCGCGCGGCACGGAGTTCCAGCGCGCCGTCTGGGACCTGCTGCGCGCGATCCCGCGCGGGGACACCACCACCTACGGGAGCATCGCCCGGGAGCTGGGTCGACCCCGGGCGGCCCAGGCGGTGGGCGCGGCCGTCGGCTCCAACCCGCTCTCGATCGTCGTCCCCTGCCACCGCGTCGTCGGCGCCGACGGGACCCCGACCGGGTACGCCGGCGGGATCGGGACGAAACTGGCACTGCTGCGCCTCGAGGGCGCCGCCTCGCGTGACACCATGGGCGGATGACCGTCCCCGAGCCCACCGCGCCCTTCCGCTTCCCCGTCGCCGCACGCTACGCGGGGATGGAGTCCTCCCCGCTGAAGGACATCTTCGCGCTCGCCGCCCGTGAGGACGTGGTCTCCTTCGCCGGCGGGATCCCGGACCCGGACCTGTTCGCTCTCGACGAGGTCGCGGCCTGCTACGACTGGGTGCTCTCGCACCAGGGGCACCGCGCCCTGCAGTACGGGGTGAGCGAGGGCGAGCTCGAGCTGCGGGAGCAGGCGGCGCGGCGTCTGTCCCGGGACATCCCCACCGACGCCTCCCAGATCCGGGTCACCTCGGGCTCGCAGGAGGGCCTGTTCGTGGTCGCCCAGGCGCTGCTCGAGCCCGGTGACGCGGTGCTCGTGGAATCCCCCACCTATCTCGCCGCGGTGCAGGCCTTCTCGGTCCACGGCGCCCGCATGATCGGGGTGGAGACCGACGACGACGGGGTGATCGCCGAGGCCCTCGAGGAGGCGATCCGCACTCATCATCCGCGGATGGTGTACCTCATCCCCACCTTCCAGAACCCCACCGGGCGCACCATGCCCCTCGCCCGTCGACAGGCGGTGGCCGAGGTGCTGCGACGCACCGGCGTGCCGCTCGTCGAGGACGACCCCTACGGAGCGCTGAGCTTCACCGGCGGCACCTGGGCACCGATCGCCGCCCTGCCCGGGATGGGAGAGCGCACGATCCTGCTGAACTCGATGTCCAAGCTGATGAGCCCGGGGGTGCGGATCGGCTGGATGCGGGCCGAGGGCCCCGTCCTGGACACCCTCGCGGTCGCCAAGGCGGC
The DNA here is from genome assembly GCF_052446295.1 of Brachybacterium sp. AOP43-C2-M15. Lineage (NCBI taxonomy): Bacteria > Bacillati > Actinomycetota > Actinomycetes > Micrococcales > Dermabacteraceae > Brachybacterium > Brachybacterium sp. AOP43-C2-M15. The sequence goes on along the minus strand of NZ_JBQSWB010000005.1, from coordinate 88,647 downwards.
GATCTCGATGCAGTCCTCCGTCGTGGATCAGCTGACGGTGGCGCGCTATCTCGCCACGGCCGACCTCGACGGCCACGTGGCGCAGGTCAGCGCCGTGTACCGCGAGCGCCGCGACGCGATGGCGCGGGCGATCGCGCCGGTGCTGCCCGAGGGCGCGCACGTGACCCGCCCCGAGGGCGGGATGTTCCTGTGGGCTGCGCTCGGGGAGGGGTACGACGCCCAGGTGATGCTGGCCGAGGCGGTCGCGGCGGGGGTGGCCTATCTGCCCGGATGGTCGTTCTTCGCCGACCACCCCGATCGCTCGACGATGCGGCTGAGCTTCGTCACCCACACCCCCGCGGTCATCGAGGAGGCGGTCGGGAGGCTCGGCGAGGTCATCGCCGCCCACCCGCGGGCGTGACCTCGGGCGGCCGCTGCCAGCGCATCGTCACCCGGAACCCCTCGCGGCGTCTGATGGCGGCCCCGGGGAGGATCTCCGCCGCTCGCTCCCGCAGCTCCTGGATCGACCAGGCCGGCTCCCGCACCGGGATCGCTCGCGTCTCCTCCGGCTCGCGCTGGGGCCGCGGATGCTTCACGAACCCGATGAGAGGGTTCGTCAGCGCATCGCCCACGTCCCAGAGGTGATCGACGGGGCTGACCGGGAGCGTGAGGGTGACGACGAGCAGCCTCCCGCCGGGCCGCAGCAGGGCCCGCGCCTCGCGCAGGGCGTCCCCGAGGTCCATGTGGTGCAGGGAGGCGACCATGGTGATCGCGTCGTAGTCGCCGTCCCCCTCCCCGCTGCGCGCCGCACGGGCGTGCTCGCCCAGGGTGCGGCGGAGGACCTGGACGTGCGGATCCTCCCGGAAGCGGGTGGCGGCGGTGCGGGCCATCTCCGCGTCCGGGTCGATCCCCTCGACACGGTCGGCGCGCCCCGAGAGCGCGGCCAGCAGATCTCCGCGGCCGCAGCCGACGTCCAGGACCCGGGCGGTCCCCGGGGGCAGCGATCGCAGGATCCAGGGATGGAAGTGGTGGTTGTGGCTCCACGGATGGCGCGCGTTGAGCTGGTGGAGCCGTCGTCCCGCCCAGCGGATCAGCGGGTTCGGCGTGGTGCGGATGGTCCTCGCGGGCTCCGTCGCTGACACGGTCCTCTCGCGCTCCTGTCCCGTCCTCGGTCGTCGTCTCATGCGCGCAGGGCACGCAGTCGTCCGCGGGCCAGCAGCACCGTCACGGTGAACAGTACGGCACCGATGCCCAGCAGCCAGGACGGTCCCAGCGGGACCGCGAGGAGCAGGGCGGCGGCGGTCAGGGTCACCATGAGCGGGGCGTCGGACTGCCACAGCAGCATCAGCACCACGGACATGTCCCCCTGCGGGGTGGGCATGGGGGTGCTCAGCGCGAGGGGCATCGGCCCCTTCGCCGCGTCCCACGCGCGGCCGGCGACGTGCATCGCGGCCAGGATCGCCGGCAGCAGCGCCCCCGCCGGCTCGAACCGGCCCGTGAGGATCCCGACGCCGCTCCCCGCCAGGGCGGCGAGGGCGACGAGCAGCAGCAGCGGGGCGGTGGCGTGCAGCAGCACCTGGGTGCCCGCGGCCTGCCCGAACAGACGGGGCGCGCCGAGGGTGTGCACGCCGTGGCGCAGGCCGTCGACGAGGGTCCCGCTCGCGCCCCACAGTGCCAGAGCGCCCACCAGCAGGGCGGCTCCCGCGAGGGGCCCGGTGAGCAGGACGGCGCCGCCGACCGCGGCCGCCCCCAGCACCGCGCCGACCGCTCCGACCGCGAGGCGCTCGGGACTGCGCAGCCAGGCGACAGCGTCCCGTCGCGCGTAGAGCACGGCGAGAGGTCCCGGACCGATCGCCCGCAGCCCTCGGCCGGCCGTGGGCGGCGGGCGCAGCGCCCCGGCGGCCCCGGACATGTCCATGGTGGCGGCGACCGTGGTGGCGGCCTCCCAGCGGGACGCCTGCTCGACGAGCACCGAGCCGCGCAGGCGGTCCAGCAGCGGCACCGCGATGCCCACGGCGATGCACCCGGCGATCAGCAGCACGGCGGCCCAGATGCCGGCCTCTCCCCCACGGCCGGGATAGGCCCCGCCGATCCCCACGCCCTCCGGGAGCAGCATCGCGACGGTCGCTCCCGCGCCCAGCACGAGCGCGAGGGTCCGCCTCGGGGCAGTTCGCAGCATCTGCCCGGCGAGCCATGCGATGCCGAGCAGGAGCCCGCTGCCGAGCGCTGCGAGGAGGAAGACCACGAGCTCCCCGACGTCGGCGTGCCCTGCCGTCAGGAGCGTCGCCGCCACCAGACCGGCCGGCACCGCGGTCGCGAGCGCGGTGACCAGCAGGGCGCGGGCGAGAGGTCGCCACAGCACGGTGCGTCGTCGGATCCCGCTGGAGGCGAGGGTCCCGGTGAAGAACGGCGAGAGCAGGGCCGGGCCCCGGACCGCACCCAGCAGGACGAGGGTGAGCGCACCGGCGAGGACGATCGCCGTGCTGAGCTGCGGAGCGCTCCCGAGGAGCAGAACGGGCATCACGTCGGGGCGGGCGAGAGCCCTTCCGGCCCACTGCAGGGCCGGGAGACCGACGATCAGCAGGCTGAGCACCGCGACGTACACGAGGTAGAGCACATCGGTGCGGGAGCGCGCCCCGGCACGCTGCGCCCACACCTCGCGGACGGAGGAGAGGGATCCGCTCACCCCGGCCCCTCGAGCGCGAGCCGCACGTCGGCGAGCTCCTCGAGCAGTCGCGGGCTGTGGCTGGCGAGCACCACCGCGGTCCCGCCCCGGGCGCGGGCCCGGATCGTCTCGATCACCAGCGCCAGCCGCTCGGCGTCCAAGCGCTGCTCGGGCTCGTCCAGCAGGAGGACCCGAGAGGGGCGGGCGAGGGTGAGCGCGAGCGAGACCAGCTGGGACTGGCCGCTCGAGAGCTCATGGGGGAACCTCTCCGCGAGGGCGTCGATCCGCAGCTCCTCGAGCAGCTGCCGTCCCTGCTCCCGGGCGGGGCGGGCCGGGGTGCCCCAGGTGGCCGCGATGAACTGGAGGTGCTCGAGCACGGTGAGGTCTCGTGCGGTCTGCGGAGGCCCGATCAGCGCCGCCAGCGCCGTGCGGAAGCCGCGATCGCGGTCGTCGGGGCGCCGCCCGAGCACCTGCACGGTCCCCGCGGTCGGCTCGAGCACGCCGGCGAGGACGCGCAGCAGCGTGGTCTTCCCGCTGCCGTTGGCGCCGGTGACCGCGAGCACCTCTCCCGCCCGCACGCTGCCGGAGGCCTCGAGCAGCAGCACGTTCCCGTCGGAGACGACCCCGATGTCCTCGAAGCGGACGGCGGCGCGCCCGGAGGCGTCGCGACCGGTGTCGGAGGGCAGGGGACGTGCGGGCATGGGTCCATGAAACCGCATCGACGCCGACCTTCGCCCCCGACGACGGTCTCGACCCGGGCACCGGCGTGGGCGACCCGGTGCCCGGTGTGATCCAGGTGGAGACGTCACGCTCTGGAACTGTTGTCAGATCCGTGAGATGATGGGCTGGCGCCGTCGTAGGTGCCGCCGCCCTGTTCCTGCAGGCCGAGCGGCACTCGAGCCGTTCCGATCCCCCATTCGCACCGAGCCCTGACCGGGCGTCGACGATGCTGGGCGCGGCCGCCTCGACCCCTCCAGGGCCGCGGTACCGCCGGCGCGCAGGTCCACCGAGGAGGAATCCCTTGTCCGTTGCCACTGCATCCGTCGACGCCGCCGCCCCGACTCCCGGTGAGGTGCTCACCCATCCCGTCCACGGACCGGTGCGCATCGTCTCCACGTGCACGCGCACCGTGCGCGGCACCGAGCGGGCCTACGTCGATCTCGAGGTCATCGGGGACGAGATGCGGATCTCCGTGCCCGCCGACGGCAAGGACGTCGTGGGACTGCGCCCGCTGCTCGAGGAGACCGAGATCGTCGAGCTGATCGACCAGCTCGCCGCACCGATCGAAGCCCTGGAGAAGAAGGCCTCCTGGGCCCACCGGATCAAGTCGCTGCAGATGCAGCTCCAGACGGGACGCCTCAGCGACCGCGTCGAGGTCATCCGCGCCATCCTGCGCGACTCCGGCGGCACCCCGTCGAGCCTCGCCGAGCGCAATCTCCTCAAGCAGGCCATCGACCCGCTGGCCTCCGAGATCGCGATCGCCCGCGCCGTCCCCCGGGACGAGGCCCAGGAGCTGCTGCAGAGCACCGCCGCGGCCGCGCTGGAGGGCCAGGCCGCCTGAGCTCGCCGCTCCCGTCGCCGCACCTGCTCCCCCTGCCCCGCCTCACCGTCGCCGGACGCCACCGGACGGGGTGAGGCGGGGCAGGACGCGTGTCAGCCAGATCCCGCCCGCGACGCACACCGCGCCCGTCGCCGCTCCGGCCACGGCCACCGGGGCGACCAGGGTGATGCCGGTGACCACCAGCGGGGCCGCGAGGCGTCCCGCCCCCAGCATGGTGTTCCACCACGCGAGGTAGGTGGTGCGGCCGTGCACCGGCGAGACGTCGATGCCCAGGGTCATCACGATCCCCGACCCCAGCCCGTTGCCCAGGCCGATCAGCAGCGAGGGCACCAGCAGCGCGAGCAGCGCGGCGAGCGGACCCTGCCCCGCCAGCACCGTGCCGAGCACCGCCAGCAGCAGGAACCCGCTGCCCATCAGCAGTGCGCAGGGAACCGCCACGGCCGCGCGACCGAAGCGGTCCATCAGTGTGCCGGCGGGGATCACCAGCAGGATCTCGAGCGCCGCGCTGACGCCGAACACGATCGAGATCCACACCGGGTCCAGGCCCAGGGCGTCGCCGAGCAGCGGCACGATCACGGGGCGGTTCACGCGCGCCATCATCACCGGTGCGATGCCGAGGCCCACCGCGACCATCCGCCCCAGGACGGCGCGGTCCAGGCGCACGCGGGCCGCAGTGCGCGGCGCGCGCGCACCGCGCCGGACGGATCGGTCGGGGCCGCTCTCCCCCGGCGGCAGGAACACCGCGATCATGACCGTCCCCGCGGCTGCGGCGAGGGCGAACAGCAGGAACACCCCGGCCATCGAGGCGAGCGCCATCACCATCGCGCCGAGCAGGGGGCCGATCACCTCGCCGATGCGGATCGTCCCGCCGAACAGGGTCATCCCCCGCGCCCGCATCGACGCCGGCAGCGCGGTGCCCAGGTAGGACTGCCGTCCCAGATGCCAGACCTGCATGGCCACCGCGATCACCAGCAGCAGCGCCACCAGCACGATCCGGTGCTCCAGATCGCCCCCGCCCCCGAGGGCCGGGCCGATGGTCACGAAGGCGACGAGGTTGGAGACCACCAGCAGCGCGCCGGTGATCAGCAGGGCGAGTCGGGCCCCGACGCGGGAGATGAACCGCCCGGCGGGGATGGGGCCGAGGAACGAGGTGATCCCGAAGACGGTCGTGATCGCGGCGGCCTGCGGCACGCTGAACCCGAGATCGCGGGCCAGCAGGGGGACCACCGGCATCAGGGCGGACAGCCCCACGAACTCCAGCAGGGTCGGTGCGTACACGGAGGGGACCAGCGAGCGCATCACCTGCCCCGGGGTGCGCGGGTCCCGCGAGGGAGGACGCGGCGCAGAGGTGGTCACTGCGCGAGTCTGTCACCCGGTAGTGAGCCGAGGCAAAGAGTTCCAGGGGTCGGACCGCTCACGTCTCCGACCGCCCTCTCCCCGCATCCGGGAGCCCTCTCACCGCCCTGTGACGCCGCGCGCGGTCCACGCTTCGCCCCGACGTGCGACCTCCTCGTCGACCCCGGCGGCGATGGCCTCCGCCGCCCAGCGCACGGACCAGGCGCGCACGTAGGCCGTGCCCTCGGGGCTCCGCAGCCACGCGGAGGTCGGGTCCGGCACCTCGTCCAGGCAGCTGGCGCGCCATCCGTCGGTGAGCGCGGCGAGCGCGAGCAGGGCGATCTCCCAGCCGACGGCGAGGGCTCCCGGACCGGTTCGCTCGAACTCCTCGGCGTCGAGCAGCGCGGTGTGCTGCAGGCGCAGCAGCGTCGTGCCGTCGTCCTCGGGGTCCAGGCTGATCAGCAGCGGGTCCTCGCCGCCGCCCTGCTCCCAGGTGAGGCTGATGCGGTGGGGCTCGTCGAGCTCGTGGACGCTCCCTCGCGCTCCTCGAGGCGCCTCGAACCGGCCGCCCTCGCGCAGCTCGCCGGTGACCGGGCCGAACCACCGCTCGAGCTCGCGAGGAGCGGTCAGCAGCGGCCACAGCTGGGCCGGGGATCGGGTGATGTTCGTGGTGAGGGTGAGGACGGCCCGCACCCGGCGGCGTCCTTCGTGGATCTGCTCGTCGATCTCGAGCTCGCGTCGCACCGCGTCCACCACGGGCAGCGACTCCGTGACAGTCATCTTCTCCTCGGAAGGTCTCAGCCGCTCCGCACCGGCGCACGCGCGCGGGTGCGGACCCCCGCAGGGTAGCCCACCTGCCGGGGTGATGCCATGGGCGGCGACCGCACGACCGCGCGCCCGGCCGGAACGGACTCCTGGCCTGGCCCCCGCTGCCCGTAGCATGTCGCCCGTGACTGCTGAGCGACTCGTCCGACCTGCCGAGTTCACGGCCCATCTCTTCGATCTCGACGGGGTCATCACCCCGACGGCCGAGGTGCACATGCGCGCCTGGGCGCGGATGTTCGAGGAGTTCCTCACCTCCCGCGGCGTGAGCGAGCCGTACACCGACGAGGACTACTTCGCCCACGTCGACGGCCGGCCCCGCTACGACGGCGTGCGCGCCGTCCTCGAGTCGCGGTCCCTCGACGTGCCCGAGGGCGAGGACGACGACCCGGCCGACCAGACCCCCGGCAGCGAGACCGTGCGCGGGCTCGGCAATCGGAAGAACGACCTGGTCCTGAACCTGATCCGCACCGAGGGAGTGGACCCCTACCCCGGCACGGTCGCCTACCTCGACGCGCTGCCCGACACGGCCCGTCTCGCGATCGTCTCCTCCTCCCGCAACGCGGAGGAGGTGCTGCGCGGTGCCGGGCTGCTGGAGCGATTCGAGCACATCGTCGACGGCAACGTCGCCGCGCGGGACGGGATCCCCGGCAAGCCCTCCCCCGACACCTTCGTGCACGCCGCCGAGCTGCTCGGCGTCGAGCTCGCGCAGACCGTGGTCTACGAGGACGCCGTCTCCGGCGTGCGGGCCGGTGCCTCCGGCGGCTTCGGAGCCGTCGTCGGCGTCGACCGCGGTGCCGGGGCCGCGGAGCTCACCGCGGCCGGCGCCACTCTCGTCGTCGCCGACCTGGAGGAGATCGCCGACCTGGAGGGGATCGCATGAGCCGCCTGCGCTCCGTGCCCGCCGACCCTGTCGACCGCGCCCACCTGCCCGTGGACGAGTGGCGTCTGGTCGAGGCGCGCCCGGGCGGCGACCTGGGCCTGAAGGAGACCCTCTTCGCGACGGCCAACGGCTATCTCGGGATGCGCGGCACGCCCGAGGAGGGGCGCGACGCGGAGAACTACGGGACCTTCCTCAACGGCTTCCACGAGACCTGGCACATCAATCACGCCGAGTCCGCCTTCGGCTTCGCCCGCACCGGCCAGACGATGGTCTCGGTCCCGGACTCCTCGGTCCTCAAGCTGTACGTGGACGACGAGCCGCTGCTGCTGTCGATCGCGGACCTCGAGGAGTACGAGCGCTGGATCGACTTCCGCGAGGGGGTGCTGCACCGCGATCTGATCTGGCGCACGCCCGCCGGGAAGCGGGTCAGGGTGAGCAGCTCGCGCATGGTCTCCTTCCCCCAGCGGCATCTGTCCCTGATGACGCTGCGGGTCGAGATGCTCGAGGGCTCCGCGCCGATCGCCATCTCCTCGCAGATCATCAACCGCCAGGACTTCCGCGACGACTTCGGCAGGGGCGTGGACGGCGGCCCGATCACCGACAAGGACGATCCGCGGCGCACCACCGACTTCACCCACAGGGTGCTCGAGCCGCTCCAGGACTGGCACAGCGAGCGGCGCATGCTGCTGGGCTATCGGGTGGCGAACTCGGGGATGACCCTCGCCGTCGGCGCGGATCATCAGGTGGAGTCCGAGGCCGAGGTCGAACGCCTCGTGGACACCACCCCCGACCTCGGCCGCCAGGTGGTGCGCGCCCATCTCGAGCAGGGCGAGTCGCTCACGGTCCGCAAGGCCGTCACGTACCACTCCTCGCGCTCGGTCCCGCACCGCGAGCTGTTCGACCGCTGCCGGCGCACCCTGGATCGGGTCCGTCGCCAGGGCTTCACGGCCCAGTTCGAGGAGCAGCGGGAGTATCTCGCCGACTTCTGGCGCAGCTCGGACGTGCAGCTGCCGGGCCAGCCCGCGGCGCAGCAGGCCACCCGCTGGTGCCTGTTCCAGCTCGCCCAGGCCGCGGCCCGCTCCGACCAGTGGGGCATCCCCGCCAAGGGGGTCACCGGCTCCGGGTACGAGGGGCACTACTTCTGGGACAGCGAGATCTACGTGGTCCCCTTCCTGACCTTCACCCAGCCGCGCTGGGCGCGCAACGCGCTGCGGTTCCGCACCAACATGCTGCCCAAGGCGCGGGAGCGCGCCCGCGAGCTGAACCAGCGCGGGGCGCTGTTCCCCTGGCGGACGATCAACGGCGACGAGGCCTCGGCCTACTACGCCGCCGGCACCGCGCAGTACCACATCGACGCCGACGTCTCCTATGCCTTCGCCCAGTACGTCGACGTCACCGGGGACCTCGACTTCCAGCACCGCGACGGGGTGCAGGTGCTCGTGGAGACCGCCCGCATGTGGTCGGATCTCGGCTTCTGGCGGCTGCGCGCGGACGGCGGCGCGAGCTTCCACATCAACGGGGTCACCGGTCCGGACGAGTACACGACCGTGGTGAACAACAACATGTTCACCAACGTCATGGCCCGCTTCAACCTGCGCCGGGCGGCGCAGGCCGTCCGCGAGCTGCGCACCGCGGACGCCACCGCGTACGAGGCGCTGCGCTCCGATCTCGATCTGGACGAGATGGAGCTCGAGCAGTGGGAGGCCTGCGCGGACGGCATGCACGTGGCCAAGGACGAGTCCCTGGGGATCCACCTGCAGGAGGACCGTTTCCTCGAGCGCGAGATCTGGGATCTCTCGAGCACCCCGGACGAGGTCTTCCCGCTGCTGCTGAACTTCCATCCGCTGGTGATCTACCGCTTCCAGGTGCTCAAGCAGGCGGACGTGGTGCTCGCCCTGTTCCTGCGCGGCAGCGAGTTCACCGCCGAGGAGAAGCGCGCGGACTTCGAGTACTACGACCCGATCACCACCGGGGACTCCTCGCTCTCCGCGGTGGTGCAGTCGATCATGGCGGCGGAGGTGGGGCACCAGGCGGCCGCCCTGGACTACTTCCGCGCGGGTCTGTTCGTGGATCTGGGCAACCTGCACCACAACACCGGGGACGGCGTGCACATCGCCTCCGCGGGCGGTGTCTGGAACGCGTTGGTGCACGGCTTCGGCGGGATGCGGCACGACGACGGGCGGATCTCCTTCGATCCGCGCCTGCCGGCCGACTGGCCCGAGCTGTCCTTCCCGCTCACCGTGCGCGGCTCCCGCTTCCGGGTGCGCCTGGTGCGGGACGAGATCTCCTTCACCCTCGAGCACGGGGACGCCACCGAGGTCACGGTGCGCGGGGAGACCGTCGCCGTGACCGCGGACGGCGCGTCGGTGCCCCTGACCGATCAGGGGCCGATGCTCGACGATGCGGTGCTGGCCAGGCCCGTCGGGCTCGGCGACGAGCGGGCGGACGGCTCGATCATGACCTCGTTCGTCCCCGGTGACCCCGAGGACCCCTGGGAGTACCCGGTCGCGAGCGACCCCGACGACATCATCGACCAGGGATGAGCAGAGCGGCGCCTCCCCGCAGCAGGGGGCGCCGGGTGGAATAGTCTGCCTCAGCGCCCGACCCGGGCGTCCAGCCCCCTCACGCCCGGAGCATCCGCACGGTGACCGCATCACGCCCCCGCCGGACGAAGCCGGTGGTCGAGCTGACTCGACCCCGGCTGAGCATCCCGCACGTCCTGAACCGGGTGCGGATGCGCCTGCTGGACATCCAGGTGTGGGACGTCGCGGGCACGATGACCTTCTACCTGCTGCTCTCGCTGTTCCCCGGCGCGGTGGCGGTGGTGTCGATGATGTCGCTGATCGGGATCGAGGCGGAGACCCTCACCGCCCTGTCCGGCATGATCACGGAGATCTTCCCGACACTGGACCCGCGGCCCTACCTGACGGCGATCCAGGCGGTCTCCTCCACCGGCGGCGGCCTGCTCGGGCTGCTGCTGGGCACCGCCGGATCGCTGCTGTCGGCCTCCAACGGCGTGGCCGCCTTCCACCGCGCGCTGCATCGGGTGTTCGACACCCGCGAGGGGCGCCCGTTCCTGTGGTTCCGCACCATCGTGTTCGGCGAGACCGTGCTGATCGTCTCGGTGGTCCTGCTCTCGATCGGGATGATCATCGTCGGCGGCGAGGCCTCGCAGCGCATCGGCGAGTTCGTGGGCATCCCCCGCATCGCGTTCGCCGCCTGGAACCTCGTGAAGTGGCCGATCCTGCTGGTCATCCTGATCATCGGGGTCTCGCTCGCCTACTACCTGTTCCCCAACGTGCGCCTGCCCCGCTACCGTCTGATGACCCTCGGCTCCACCCTGAGCGTGCTGATGCTGTTCGGCATCGCGCTGACCGCGGGGCAGCTGCTCGTCTACGCGACGCGTTTCGCGGAGATCCTCACCGCGCTGAACGGACTGATCGCGATCCTGCTGCTGATGTGGATCGCGAACATCGTGGTGATCGGCGGGGCGGCGCTGGACGCCGAGTTCCTGCGCGCCCGACAGATCGCCAGCGGTCTCGACGCCGGGAACCGCCTCGTGCTCGCTCCGCACGCCACGCACACCCTCGACTTCCTGGCCGCCGACGCCGAGGCGGCCGAGGAGCTCGGGCGGCAGGTCGCCGAGGCCGTCCGCACCGGCGATCCGCTGCGGCGCGAGCGCGGGCCGTGGGTCGTCGACGCCCGCAGCCTCCTCGCCGTCAATCCCCCGACGCGCCACCGCATCACCAGCGCCCCCGTCGAGACCACCGCGGATCCGCCTCCCCCGGCTCCCCCGGATTCCGCACCGTCCGCACGACCCGCAGATCCCACAGATCCCGCACCGCCGTCCGCGCCGGAGTCCTCCGTGCCGGACGACCACGTCGATCCCCCGAGACCAGGAGAACCCCCGGCATGACCGTCCGCCCGATCACCATCGTCGGCCATCGCGCCCTCGCCCAGCGCACCCGCAGGGTGCGAGAGGTCACCGACGAGCTCCGCACCCTGGTGGCGGACATGTTCGAGACCAACGCGGCCGCCGCCGGCGCCGGGCTCGCCGCTCCCCAGGTGGGGTCCCGCTGGCGCCTGTTCGTCTACTCCTGCGCGGACGCGAGCGGCGAACGCCGGAGCGGGGTGGTGATCAACCCCGTGCTAGAACGCTTCGGCGGCATCGAGCTCGACGAGGAGACCCTCGAGGGGTGCCTCTCCGTGCCCGGCGAGGGCTTCCCCACGGCACGCCACCGCGGAGCTCGCGTGACCGGCATCGACCTCGAGGGCGCGGAGGTCGTGGTGGAGGACGAGGGCGGAGTCCTCGCCCGCGCCCTGCAGCACGAGGTCGACCACCTCGAGGGCTCGCTGTACCTGGACCGTCTCACCCCGGCGCGTCGGCGCGAGGCGCTGGACGCGGTGCGCGACCGCGGGTGGCGGGCGGGCGGGATCCTCACCTGGGACCCGCGCGAACTCGACGCCGCCGACGTCTGATCCCTCCGCCGTCACGGCGCCGCACCGGACTCTGCACCAGCGGGCAGGTCGCCGCGGTGCACGGCGGGGCGCACCGCAGGGGCGCAGCGGGGCGCTCCGTCGACGCCGTCACACCAGCCCCTCGCCGCGCCCCCGCGGACGGGCCGCTGGCTATCCTGGAGTCATGGAACGCCCCTGCCTCTCGCGCCGTCACGCCCTCCTGCTCCCCGCCACCGCGGCCGGGCTGGGCTCTCTCGCGGCCTGCGCTCCCGAGGACCAGGGATTCGGCACCGCCGAGCCGCTGCGCGCGGACGACGGCGCGATCGCGCTCGAGGACGTCCCCGAGAACGCCAGCACGCTGGTCAACTTCGGCGGGCAGCAGCCCTTCGTGCTGCTGGTGCGCGGCGACGGCGACGAGCTGACGGGCTACTCCGGGTACTGCACCCACAACGGCTGCGCACTGCGCCAGGAGGAGACGGAGCTCGACTGCCCGTGCCACGGCTCCCGCTTCGACGCCGCGAACGGCGAGGTGCTGGTCGGCCCCGCCACCCGTCACCTGCCCCCGGTCGCGCTCGTGGTCGAGGACGGCCTCGTCCGTCGCGAGCAGTGACCCGGCGATGACCCAGCATCCCCGCCCCGGGACCGACCGCGCCCCGCAGGCCGCGCCCGGCACGACCCATCGCGACGTGGTCTCGTTCGTGCGCCGCGGCGAGCGCCTCACCCCGTCCCGGCAGAGCTCGTGGGACCGCCTCTCGGGCCAGTACGTGCTGGATCCGCCCCGCGGGGAGCGCGACACCCTCCCCGGGGACGGCGCCCGGCTGGACGTCGAGGAGGTCTTCGGCCGACGGGCGGAGCTCGTGGTCGAGGTGGGCAGCGGTCTGGGCGAGAACCTGGTCGCCGCAGCGACCGCCCATCCCGAGCGCGACCACCTGGGCGTGGAGGTCTACCTGCCCGGTCTCGCCCAGACGCTCAGCCGGGTGGAGCGGGCCGACCGGCCCCGGAACCTCCGGCTGCTGCCGCTGGACGCGCAGCGGGCCCTGCCCGCGATGCTGCCCGAGGCCTCCATCTCCCAGCTGTGGGTGTACTTCGCCGATCCCTGGCCGAAGGCGCGCCACCACAAGCGCCGCCTGATCAACCCGCCGTTCCTCGATGCCGTGCTGCCGCTGCTCGCCGACGGCGCCGTGCTCCGCCTGGCCACCGACTGGGCGCAGTACGCCCATCACATGCGGCGTCTGCTCGACGCACGGCCCGAGCTCGCCCTGCTCCACCCCTCCGGGACGCGGCCCGAGGGCGAGTCCTCGGACCGGGTCCCGGAGGGTCTGGCCCTCACCGGCTGGGCACCACGATTCGAGGGTCGTGTGAAGACCAGCTTCGAGAACAAGGGACGGGCCGCGGGCCGTCTAATATGGGATCTCGCGTACACGCGGGTGCCCCGGCATCCGGTACCGGACGGCGCCTCCAGCAGCGGAGCGCCCGCACACGCCTGACCGCTTCGTGCGGCACCGCCTGAGAGGGAACCCATGAACGAGCCCGCAGACCTCGACCTCCCCGCGGACTGGGAGGACGACGATCAGCCCGATGACAGCCCCCGCCGGGGCCGCCGCGCCGCCCTGATCGCCCTCGGCCTGGTGGCCGTGCTCGTGCTCGGCGTGGGCCTGGTGATCGTGAACTACCTCAACGGCCTGAGTAACTCCTACGAGAAGCGCACGGTCGTGGAGATCACGCGCGACGCCGACGCCGGCGAGCGGCCCGAGGACGGCGCAGGCCGCAACTTCCTGCTGCTGGGCTCGGACAAGCGCTCCGAGGAGGACGCCGCCTCCGAGGGAGTCAGCGGCCAGCGCTCCGACGTGATGATGCTCGTGCACGTCTCCGACGACGACGAGAGCGTCTACATCACCTCGTTCCCGCGCGACCTCTACGTGGACATCCCCGGGCACGGCAAGGACCGCATCAACTCGGCCCTCGCCTTCGGCGGCGTGGGGCTCGCGGTGACCACCGTCGAGAACTACACGGGCGTGCCCATCGACAACGTCGCCCTCATCGACTTCGACGGCATCGAGGGGCTCGTGGACACCCTGGGCGGGATCGATGTGCAGATCCCGACCACCTTCGAGGCCGGCGGGCACGAGTTCACCGAGGGCGTCCAGACGCTGAACGGCGAGGAGGCGCTGACCTTCGTGCGCGAGCGCAAGCAGTTCTCCGACGGTGACTTCCAGCGCAACCGCAACCAGCAGGCGGTGCTCAAGGGCATCGCCGACAAGCTCATCAGCGCCGACACCCTCAGCGACCCCCGCAAGCTGGGCGACACCATCGAGTCCGTGTCCCCGTTCCTGACCACGGACGACGGGCTGAGCGGCACCGCGATGCTCGAGCTGGGCCTGTCGCTGCGCTCGGTCCGCAGCGGCGACCTGTACTTCCTCGCCGCGCCGCACGCGGGGCCCACCACGACCAGCGGCGGTGCGAGCGTCGTCGCCACGGACGAGGAGGGGATGGACGTCCTGCGGGAGGCATTGCGCACGGATGACATGGGAACCTATTACGCTCAGCACGCAGGGACCTACTGAGCCCCCGCACCATCGCTCCGGCGGCTCCGCCGGACCACCCGACGCCTGGAGGAAAACGTGGCCAATCCGCTCGTGAGCATCGCCGTCCCCGTGGCCGGAGTCATCGCGGCCACTCTCGGCAACAAGGCCGCCTCGGCCGGCTGGGGTGCCGTCTTCGGCGAGGACGCGCCCACCGTGAAGACCCAGAAGGCCGCGAAGAAGGATGTCGCCCAGCGTCGCAAACAGGCCAAGAAGGACGGCCTGCCGTCGTCCGAGATCGAGGCCATCAGGGATCCCGAGGACGATCAGCCGCTGTGGAAGATCCTGCTGTGGGCGACGATCTCCGGCGTGGTGCTGCAGGGCCTGCGGGTGGCGGCCCGGCGCGGTGCGAAGGTCGGGGCCGAGCGGCTCACCGCGCGCCGCCCGCGTCCGAACCGCGGCTGAGCGCAGCCGATCGCGGCGGGCCCGGTGCTCTCGCACCGGGCCCGCCGCGCGCTCTGCGGTGCGGGGCTCAGAACTCCTGGACGTCCACGCCCTCGCTGAGGGTGTCCAGGGAATCGCCCGTGACCAGGAAGCCGACACGACGCACCAGCGAGACGGCGTGGTCCCCGATCCGCTCGTAGAAGCGGATCAGCAGGGTGAGGTCGATGACCTGGGCGTTGGTGTAGGTGTCCTCCCCGCCGGCGGAGATCTCGCGCGAGATCTCGAGCATCAGCCGGTCCAGCTCGTCGTCCTGCTTCTCGACCTGCGCCGCGAGCCCCAGATCGCGGTTCTCGATCACCTCGGCCGCTCCCCTCAGCGCTGTCCGGCCCAGCTCGGACATCCGTGCCACCTGCTCGCGGTGCTGCGTGGGCACCGCGAGGTCGGGATGCGCGCGACGGGCGATCAGCGCGACGTGCGCGGCCAGGTCGCCCATGCGCTCGAGCGAGGAGCTCATGCGCAACGTCGCGACCAGCAGACGCAGGTCCGTGGCCACCGGGGACTGCCGTGCGAGGAGCTCGACCGCCTTCGCGTCCAGCTCGACCTGGCGCGCGTCGAGATGCGGATCGGCGGTGACGACCCGCTCCGCCAGGGCGAGGTCGCCCTCGAGCAGGGCCGTGGTCGCGCCCTCGAGGGCCGTCCCGACCAGCTCGGCCATGTCGACCAGGTCGTCGACGATGTGCCGCAGGTCGCTCTGGTACGCCTCGCGCATGGTGCTGTCTCCTCTGTCCGGTGGAACCTTCGCCGCCGATCCTCGCAATGCCGGGTGAACGACGTGCTGTGGTCGGTGAACTCGAAGCGTAGTCCGTGTGAACACCTGGCCACCGCGACGCCCTCGATGCCACGACGAACCTGGTGAGGGCCCTCGGGGGCCTAGGCTGTACGGGTGCCCCTGTCTGCGCTCCTCGTGCTCGCCGGCGCGATCGGTCTGGTGATCGGCGTCGCCGCGACGCTCGCGCTCGCCCGCACGGAGCGTGCCCGCTCCGACGCGCCGAGCACGACGGACCGCGCGGTGCCCGACGCCGCGGCGGAGGTGCTGGCGATCCTGTCCTCGGCCTATGTGGTGCTGGATGCGAGC
The DNA here is from genome assembly GCF_052446295.1 of Brachybacterium sp. AOP43-C2-M15. Classification (NCBI taxonomy): domain Bacteria; kingdom Bacillati; phylum Actinomycetota; class Actinomycetes; order Micrococcales; family Dermabacteraceae; genus Brachybacterium; species Brachybacterium sp. AOP43-C2-M15. Next base: position 72,843 of record NZ_JBQSWB010000005.1, on the reverse strand, counting down.
GGTGACGTGCTGCGCGCCTCTCCCCTGGCCTACTCCTACGGGATCGTGCGCGCGGCCGAGGGCGACTACCCCCGCCTGGCCAACGGCGAGCTGATGGAGCTGGCCGCCGACGTGGGCCGCAACGGCGGCTTCCGCGACGAGCGCCTCACGCTGCGCCGCACCAGCCAAGGGGACCCGGACGCCGTCATCGACGTGCGGGTCGGCGCCCTCGGGGAGCACGGGGCGCTGCTGCTGGCCGACGATCTCACCCGTGCGGTGCGCGTCGAGGAGACCCGGCGGGACTTCGTGGCCAACGTGTCCCACGAGCTGAAGACCCCGGTCGGCGCGATCACGCTGCTGGCCGAGACCATGGAGGACGCCGCGGAGGATCCCGATGCGGTGCGCCGCTTCGCCGGGCGCATGCAGAGCGAGACCCACCGGCTCTCCCACCTGGTCCAGGAGATCATCGAGCTCTCCCGCGTCCAGGGCAGCTCGGCCCTGCCCGACGCGACGCCGGTCGAGATCGACGAGGTGGTCGAGGAGGCCGTCGGCCTGAACCGCAACTACGCGCTGGGCTCCCGGATCGACCTCGGCGTGGGCGGCGCGAGCGGGCTGCAGGTGTTCGGCTCCGCCGCGATGCTCACGACCGCGCTGTCCAACCTGATCGCCAACGCGATCACCTACTCGGAGTCCGGGACGAAGGTCGGGGTCTCGGTGCGCCGCGACGGCGGGATGGTCGAGATCTCGGTCAAGGACCAGGGCATCGGCATCTCCAAGGAGCACCTGGAGAGGGTCTTCGAGCGCTTCTTCCGCGTGGACCGGGCCCGCTCGCGCACCACCGGCGGCACCGGGCTGGGGCTCGCGATCGTCAAGCACATCGCGAACGACCACGGCGGCGAGGTCACGGCCTGGTCGCTGCCCTCCCAGGGCTCCACCTTCACCCTCCGGCTGCCCGAGATGGGCCGCACGGGGACCATCACGGCGGGCGAGCGGACCCCCGGCACGGCCGGCTCCGCGCACCCCCGCGGCGACCACCGCACCATCGCCACCGACCACGGGTCGGGAAAGGGACACTGATATGACGCGCATCCTGATCGTGGAGGACGAGGAGTCGTTCTCGGACCCCCTCTCGTACAGCCTGCGGAAGGAGGGGTACGAGGTAGCCGTCGCCGACACCGGCACCGACGGGCTGCGGATCTTCTCCGCGCACGGCGCCGATCTGGTGCTGCTGGACCTCATGCTGCCCGGGCTGAGCGGGACCGAGGTGTGCCGCGAGATCCGCCGCACCTCCTCCGTGCCGGTCATCATGCTCACCGCGAAGGACGACGAGTTCGACAAGGTGCTCGGGCTCGAGCTGGGGGCCGACGACTACGTCACCAAGCCCTACTCCTCCCGCGAGCTGCTGGCCCGGATCAAGGCCGTGCTGCGCAGAGGGCAGGAGAGCGCGGAGTCGGACGAGGACACCACCCTGACCGCGGGGAGCATCATGATGGACGTCGAGCGCCACGTGGTGGAGGTGCGCGGGGAGGAGATCGCCCTGCCGCTGAAGGAGTTCGAACTGCTGGAGATGCTGCTGCGCAACGTCGACCGGGTGCTCACCCGCGGGCAGCTCATCGACCGGGTGTGGGGCGCCAACTACGTCGGCGACACCAAGACCCTCGACGTGCACGTGAAGCGGCTGCGGGCCAAGATCGAGGAGGATCCCAAGGAGCCCGTCCACCTGGTCACCGTGCGAGGACTCGGGTACAAGTTCGACTCCGGGCGCTGAGCCTCCCGCGGCGGCGCCGGCCTCCCCCGCCGGCAGTCCACGGCGGCCTCCCCTGCCGGCCCTCCGCCGGCAGTCCACGGCGGTCCCGCACGCCGGGCTCGCCGTGGACTCCGGGTTCACCGTGGACGCCGGGCTCACCGTGGAAGCAGAGCCGCCCCGCGGCCGGGATCGGCTGCGGGGCGGCTCTCTGCTCGGACTGCTCGGCTCGGAGCTCTCGGCTCGGGGCGGCGGGGCTCAGCCCTCGGCCGGCTGCCCGAACTCGAGGTGGCTGAAGGAGGTCTCGAGCGTGGGCAGGGAGACCGTGGTCTCCTCGCCGCCGGCGGTGACCTTCAGGTCCAGGATGGTTCCGGGCAGGACGTCCACCTCACCGACCGGGACCAGCTGCTGGCCCTCGCCCGGCCCCATCTCGACGGTGCTCCGCGCGGGCACCTCGACCTGCGCGGAGAAGACACCCTGACCTTCCGAGAGGCCCTCGAGATCCACGGTGACGGACTCGTCGGAGTAGTTCACGGCGGTGCCGGAGAACACCGCGCTGCCGTCCTCGCCGAACACCAGCACGGCGTTGCGCACTCCCGCGTAGAACGCACCGTCCATCTCGAGGTTCGCGTTCGTGCCGTCGCCGGCCTGGTAGAAATCGTGGGTCTGCACCGGGGACAGGTACGTGCAGCCGGTGGCCGCGAGCGCCAGGCCCAGGGCGGCGGCGGAGAGCACGAGACGGCGGGAACGACGCACGGAGGACTCCTGTTCGATGCCGCGGGGCGGCGGGTGACGTACGGGGACAGCTCTGACAGGTTACCCCACGGCGGGCACCTCAGGACGCCGTCGACGCGGGGCGTGACCAGGTCGATGCGCGCTCCCGCGAGGCGTCCGGAGGGCCCCGGGAGCACGGGGCGGGCGCCCCCTCGGGCCACGGACGGGAGACGCCGCGGGGCGACGGGACGGTGAGGACGGGACGGTGTGAGCGGGACGGCGAGCACGAGACCGTGAGGACGATCCGCGGGCGGGGCGCTGACGAGGAGCTGACGGAGAGCCGGGCGACGCCGCGGCCGCAGGCTCGAGATCCTCTCCTCACCAGGAGCTCGAGCAGGTCGGCGCGCATTTTACCATGACCCCTCGGTGCTAGACTCATCCGCGGAAAGGGGACCCACCACATGAATTTTGCCGTCGGCGAGACCGTCGTCTACCCGCACCACGGTGCTGCACTCATCGAAGAGGTCAAGACCCGCACCATCAAGGGCGAGGACCGCACCTACCTCAAGCTGAAGGTCGCCCAGGGCGATCTGACCATCGAGGTCCCCGCTGACAACGTCGACCTCGTCGGGGTCCGGGACGTCGTGGACAAGGAGGGCCTCGACGAGGTCTTCGAGGTCCTGCGCCAGCCCTACACGGAGGAGCCCACCAACTGGTCCCGACGCTACAAGGCGAACGTCGAGAAGCTGGCCTCCGGCGATGTCAAGAAGGTCGCCGAGGTCGTGCGCGACCTGTGGCGCCGCGACCAGGACCGCGGCCTCTCCGCCGGGGAGAAGCGGATGCTGGCCAAGGCGCGCCAGATCCTGGTCTCCGAGCTCGCGCTCGCGGAGAAGACCGACGAGGCGAACGCCGAGTCCATCCTCGACGAGGTCCTCGCCTCCTGAGCCGGACCGTCCCGTGACCCCCGCTCCGATCGCGGCCGCCGTGAGGCCGGTCGTCCTCGCGCTCGCACCACCCGCCCCCGGGGTGTCGCGCGGGACCGCGACGCCCAGCCTCGAGCGCCTCGGAGGCTCCCGCCTCGTCGAGCGGCTCCTCGGCACGCTGCGGGCGGTCGGCCTCCCGGCCCCGCTCGTGATCACCGGGCGCGACGCCGCGCCGCAGCTCCGTGCGGCGCTGGGACCCGGGCTGTCCGTGCTCGCGGTCGACGGCGGTCGTCGCCCCGCGCTGCGAGCCGCCCTCGAGCGCTCGCAGGAGGAGCTGCTCCTGCTCCACGACGCGGAACGCGCCCTCACCCCGGGCGAGATCGTGGCCTCCGTGCTCTCCGCGATGCACGAGGGGGTCGACGCGGTCGTTCCCGTGGTGGCGCTGACGGACTCGGTCAAGGAAGTGCGACCCGACGGGCTGCGCAACATCGACCGCGCCACGCTGGCGGGACTGCAGAGCCCGCGGCTGCTGCGGCGGGGCCTGCTCACCGCCGCGCTCGCGCAGGACGGGCAGGCGCAGGACGGTCATCGGCAGGAGGGCCGTGGGCTGGATGCTCCTGCGCGCGAGGAGGTCGAGCCCTTCGACGAGATCCGAGCCGCGCTCGAGAGCGGCGCCCGGGTGCGCACGGTCCACGGCTCCCACGCCGGGTTCGCGGTGCTGGACCGGCTCAGCATGTGGCAGGCCCAGATCTCGCTGGGGCTGGCCCGCGACACCTCGCACCGCCACGGGCTGGCGCGCCGCGGCTGAGGACCGGCGGGGTCAGCGACCTCGCCGGCTCCTCCACACGGTCCGGAACTCCTCGGCCATCCGGCCGGGCTTGGACAGGGTGCGCACGGGCAGGCTGGAGGCGAGCTCCCCGGGATCCCGGCGCAGTCGCCGCATCAGTCGGCGCGGCTTGCTGGAGATGCGCTGGCGCAGATCGGGCAGATACGCCTCCGAGACGTCGAGCCGCGTCACGGCACCGCATCCCGTGCACTGGATCTGGGACACGAAGCGGCCCGCGTAGACGACCACGTGCTCCGCCTCCTGGTCACAGGCGGTGCAGCGCAGGAAGCTCTCCTCGACGCTCATCGTCTCCTCCTCACCCGGACCTCAAACCTAGCGCGCTGACCACGTCCTGGGCCAGGAGCAGGTCCTGCGCATAGGTGATCTTGAAGTTGGTCTCCTCGCCGCGCACCCACGCGACCGGGATGTCGGTGTACTCCTCGGCGCAGGAGGCCGTGTCCGTGCCCACGAAGCCGTCGCGGGCCGCCGCCTCGTAGGCGTCCAGGATGGTGGCCGCGTGGAATCCCTGCGGGGTCTGCACCCTGACCAGCGCACCGCGGTGCTGCGCAGAGCCGACGGCGAGGCCATCGCCCGTGCCGGCGGTGACGATGTCGGCGGCGGGGATGCCCGGGACGGCGCCGCCGGTCTCGCGGGCGGCGTGGAGGACCGCCGAGGCCAGTCCGTGGGAGACCAGGGGGCGGGCGGCGTCATGGATCAGCACGGTGTCGATCGCGCCGCTGTCGATCCGATCGGCGAGATGACGCAGCGCCGCCAGCTCGGACTCCTGGCGGGTCTCGCCGCCGGTGATGATCTCCAGCGGGCCGTCGGTCTCGCGGGAGTCGACGAACCGGGCGTGCTCGAGGTCGTCGGGGCGGACCACGAACACGAGGATCCCGACGCCCTCGACCGAGGCGAGGGTGTTCAGTCCCCAGCCGGCGATGCTGCGCCCCGCCAGCGGGAGGAAGGCCTTGTTGATCCCGGCGCCCACCCGGGTGCCCGATCCCCCGGCGAGCACCACGCCGGCGGCCCGGCCATGGGGGCGCGGAGCACGGAGTCGGCGGGGCTGGTTCACGCGGGCAATCGTAGACGGCCCCGAAGGTCCCGTGGATCGCCCAGGGAGGACGTGACAGAATCGACCTCCGCCGGTGGCCCGTCGTCCGGGCCTCCCCCAGGACCTCGGGCAGCAGGTCGCCGCCCTTCCCCACCATCGTCCAGGAGTTCGAATGCTCACCATCGCCATCGTGTGCGGCGCCGGGATCGCCACCTCAGCGCTCATCGCGGAGCAGGTGCGCGATCACCTCGCCTCCGGAGGCCGCGAGGTCCATGTCGTGCAGGCCACCGTCATGGACCTCCTCTCCGCCGATTTCCAGGCCGACCTCGTCGTCAGCACCGTCGACCTCCCTGACGCCCTCGGCATCCCGCGGGTCTCGGGGATGCCGCTGCTGCTGGGCACCAATCCGCAGGTGACCTATGACGACATCGACCGCCTGCTGGCGCGGATCGACGCCCGCCCGGACGGCACCGGCCCGGCCGCCGAGGGCGCGGGTCGATGACCGGCTCCGCTTCGACTCCTCTCCCCCGGGTGGGGATCGGCGTGGACGTGCACGCCTTCGCCCCGGCGGACGCCGGGCGTGAGCTGTGGGTGGCCGGGCTGCGCTGGGAGGGCGAGCCGGGGCTGGCCGGCCACTCGGACGCCGACGTCGCCTGCCACGCCGCCTGCGACGCCCTGTTCTCGGCGGCGGGGACCGGCGATCTCGGTACCCACTTCGGCGTGGACCGCCCCGAGTGGGCGGGCGCCTCGGGGACGCGCCTGCTGCGCGAGGCGGCACGTCGGGTGCGCGCGGCGGGATTCGAGATCGGCAACATCTCGGTGCAGGTGATCGGCAACCGCCCGCGCCTGGCGCGTCGGCGAGAGGAGGCCTGCGCCGAGATGAGCCGGGCGGCGGATGCCGCGGTGACGGTCTCCGGCAGCACCACCGATGCCCTCGGCCTCACCGGCCGTGGCGAGGGCGTGGCGGCGATGGCGACGGCGCTCGTCGTGGAGGCGGCGGGCACCGGGGAGGGGGACGCGGGATGACGGAGACGACACCCGGCACGACCGCCGGAACCGCCGACACGGGCTCGGGCGCGCTGCCGGTGCGCGCTCCGGAGGTCGAGGACGCGGCGGCCCGCCTCGCCCCCGTGCTGCGCCGCACCCCTCTCGAGCACAGCGAGCGGCTCTCCGAGCTCGCCGGGGCGCCGGTCTGGCTCAAGCGCGAGGACCTCCAGTCGGTGCGCTCCTACAAGCTGCGCGGGGCGCACCTCTTCCTGGACTCCCTCGGCCACGAGGCGCGGGAGGCGGGAGTGGTGGCGGCGAGCGCCGGCAACCATGCCCAGGGCGTCGCCCAGGCCTGCTCCGCCCTCGGCGTCCACGGACGCATCTACGTACCCGGCACCACGCCCCGGCAGAAGCGCGAGCGGATCACCTCGATCGGCGGCGAGCTGGTCGAGCTGGTGCTGATCGGCGACACCTTCGACGACGCCGCCGAGGCCGCCGCGGACGACGCCGAGCGCACCGGCGCGACCCAGGTGCCGCCCTTCGACCATCCGGTGATCATGGCCGGACAGGGGACCGTCGCACTCGAGGCCGCCGATCAGCTGCGCAGCGAGCACGGCCGGGAGCTGGGCACCATGGTGCTCCCCGTCGGCGGCGGCGGGCTGCTGGGAGGCTGCGGCGCCTGGCTGCGCGAGCGGAGCCCCTCGACCCGGATCGTGGGCGTCGAGCCGGCGGGCGCGGTCTCGATGGCGGCCGCGGTGCGCGCCGGGCGGCCGGTCACCCTCCACGAGATGGACCGCTTCGTCGACGGCGCCGCGGTGCGCCGCGTCGGCGCCGGCCCCCTGCGGATGGTTCAGGCGATCGGCCCCGAGCTGGTGGCGGTCGACGAGGGGGCCGTGTGCACCCAGATGCTCGCGCTCTACCAGGTCGAGGGCATCATCGCCGAGCCCGCCGGAGCGCTGGCCGCGACCGCCGTGGCGAACGGGACCATCGACCGGCTGGGGCGGGCGGGGCACGGCGCGGGCGACGCCGCGGAGTCGACCGGGGACATCGTGGTGGTGGTCTCCGGGGGCAACAACGACGTCTCGCGGTACAACGAGATCGTGGAGCGCTCCCTCGTGCACGAGGGGCTCAAGCACTACTTCCTGGTGACGTTCCCGCAGGAGCCGGGGGCGCTGCGCCGCTTCCTGGACCGGGTCCTGGGGCCGAATGACGACATCGTGCTGTTCGACTACATCAAGCGCAACAACCGCGAGGCGGGGCCCGCCCTGGTGGGCCTCGAGATCGGCGACCGTGAGGACCTCGAACCGCTGATGGCGCGGATGGCCGCCTCGAACATGGAGATCGAGCGGGTCGATCCGGAGGACCCGATCTACCGCTACCTCACCTGAGCTCCCGCGGCCGCACCGGCGCAGGGCGCACCCGAGCGGGGCCGACCGCCTCAGCGCTCGGGGTACGCCTCGACATCGGGGGTGAATGCGGCCGTCCGGGCCTCGACGGCGGAGCGGACGATGTCGTCCAGCCCGTGCTCGGACTTCCAGCCCAGCGACTGGGCGATGCGGTCCCCGGAGCAGATCAGACGGGCGGGATCGCCGGCGCGCCGCGGACCGATCTCGGGGCTGATCTCGATGCCCTTCGCGCGGCCGATCGCGTCGATGACCTCGAGCACGCTGGAGCCCTCCCCGGTGCCGACGTTGAAGGTCCGGTGCGGGCGCTCCTCGCCGCGCAGGTAGTCCAGCGCCGCGATGTGGGCGTGGGCCAGGTCGAGCACGTGGACGTAGTCGCGGATGCAGGTGCCGTCGGGGGTGTCGTAGTCGTCTCCGAACACCACCGGGGACTTCCCGTTCTCGAGGCGGTCCAGCACGATCGGCACCAGGTTCATCACGGCGGTGTCGGCGAGCTCGGGCCAGCCCGCCCCGGCGACGTTGAAGTAGCGCAGGGCGACGGTGCGCATGCCGTGGGCGCGCTCCGAGTCGGCCAGCATCCACTCCCCCACGTACTTGGTCGCCCCGTAGGGGTTGATGGGCTGCGGGTCGAGGTCCTCGGTGACCAGGTCGACGTCCGGCATGCCGTACACCGCCGCCGACGAGGAGAAGACCACGTCGCGGACCTCGGCGCTCGCGCAGGCGGCGAGCACGTTGGCGAGCCCGCCGATGTTGTCGTGCCAGTACATCTCCGGATGGGCGACCGACTCACCGACCTGCTTGTGGGCGGCGAAGTGGATCACCGAATCGGCCCCGGAGGCCCGCATCCGGAAGGCGAGCTTCTCGCGGGCGTCGGGGAGCGTCACGTCGAGCTCGAACAGCTCGGCCCCTTCCGTGCGCTCGCGCAGACCGGTGGAGAGGTCGTCGACCACCACCACCTGCTTCCCCTGCTCGAGGAGGAGTCGCACCACGTGCGATCCGATGTACCCGGCGCCACCGATCACGAGAGTCGTCATGACGTCAGCCTACCGGGAGCAGAGGCGGTGCTCAGCTCCAGGAGCTGGCGACCGGGCGGCCCTCCGCGTACCCGGCGGCGCCCTGCAGGCCGATCACCGCGCGGTCGCGGAACTCGGCGGCGGTGGCGGCGCCGGCGTAGGTGAAGGAGGAGCGCACGCCCGCGGTGATCTCGTCGAGCAGGTCCTCCACCCCGCCGTGCCCCTCGGGCAGGTACATGCGCGAGGTGGAGATGCCCTCCTCGAACAGACCCTTGCGGGCGCGGGCGAAGGCGTCCTCGTGGGCGGTGCGATGGGACACGGCGCGCTTGGAGGCCATGCCGAAGGATTCCTTGTAGCGGCGGCCGCTCTCGTCGGTGCGCATCTGGCCCGGGGACTCGTAGGTGCCGGCGAACCAGGAGCCGATCATGACGTTCGAGGCACCGGCGGCGAGCGCGAGCGCGACGTCGCGCGGGTGCCGGACCCCGCCGTCGGCCCAGACCCGGCCGCCCAGGCGACGCGCCTCGGCGGCGCACTCCAGGACGGCGGAGAACTGGGGGCGGCCGACGCCGGTCATCATGCGGGTGGTGCACATGGCGCCGGGGCCCACGCCGACCTTCACGATGTCGGCTCCCGCCTCGATCAGCTCCCGGGTGCCCTCGGCGGTGACGATGTTGCCGGCGACCAGGCGCACTGCGGTTCCCTCCCGGGGTCCGAGCACCTCCCGTGCGACGTGCAGGGCCTCGATCATCTTGTCCTGGTGCCCGTGGGCGGTGTCGAGCACGATCACGTCGGCGCCGACCGCGGTGAGCTCGCGGACCCGGGTGGCGACGTCGGCGTTGACACCCACGGCGACCGCGATCCGCAGCCGGCCCTCGGCGTCGGTGGCGGGCTGGTAGATGGTCGAGCGCAGCACGCCGGTCGCGGTCAGGACGCCGCGCAGCACCCCCTCCTCGTCCACGACGATCGCAGCGTCGTGGTGGGTCGCGGCGATCCGCGCATGCAGCTGCGCGGGCGCGGCCTCGAGGTCCGCGGGGCGCAGGACGGGCACGTCCTCGCTGAGCACGCTGCCGACCTCGGCGAAGGTGTCGCGACCCGCGATCTCCTCCGCGGAGACGGTGCCGAGAGGTCGGCGCTGCCCGTCGATCACCACGACGATCCCGTGCGGCCTCTTGGGCAGCAGGTCCGCCGCCTGGCCGAGGGTGCCGGTGACGGTGAGGGTCAGCGGATGGTCCACCTGCAGATCGCGGGACTTCACGGAGCGGACGATCGAGTCGATCCGCTCCGGGGAGAGGTCCTGGGGCAGCACGGCGAGGCCGCCGCGCCGCGCCATCACCTCGGCCATCCGCCGCCCTGTGACCGCCGTCATGTTGGCGGCGATCAGCGGGATCGTGGTTCCCGAGCCGTCGTCGCTGCCGAGGTCGACGTCGAAGCGGGAAGTGACCGCGGACCGGCGCGGAAGGAAGAAGCAGTCGTCGTAGGTGAGATCGGTCGACGGGGTGTGGATCAGGCGCATGCGACCAGGATACGGAAGCTCACGCGCATCACCTCCACGACCCCCTCACAGGCTCCTGAATGAAGATCGGCGACCGTGATCCTAGGATGGAGCGCATGACGGACCCTTCCTCGGCCTCTCGGCGCAGGCGCCGTCGGTCCGGCAGACACCAGCAGCCGCACCGGCGCCCGCAGTCGACGCCCCTCCCCCCGGAGGAGGCGCGCCGCAACCGTGACGCGGCCTTCGGGTCCCCGAACCCCAAGCGCACCTGGATCGGATCTGCCTCCGACAGCGCCCCCTCCGCGCCGAGCCCCGTCCCCTCCTCGGCAGAGCCGAGCGCCTCTCCGGCCGCGCCGAGCGCCCCCTCGGCAGAGCCGAGCGCCTCCCCGGCGGAGCCGGCCGGCGCCGTGCCGGCGACCGAGCAGCGCGCGGTCCGGTCGGCCCCACCGGGGTCCTCTGCGGCGCGGAGGACTGCGACCGGGGCCGACGCCTCCGGGTCCGACGCACCCGGGTCCGAACCGCCCACCGCGCACCTGTCGCCGGTCGAGGACGGCCGGGGCACACCGTCGTCCGCTCCTCGGCGCCCCCGGGGGCGCCGTGCCGCCTTCCCCCTCGAGGAGCTCGGCTCCGCCGGGACGCAGGGCGCCGCGGGCGCCGCGGACGCGGTCACGGCATCCCCCGCCTCGGGGGCCGCGGCCTCCGGTCCCCCTGCGGAACCTCGCACCTCGGAGCCCGCGGGACGCCGTCGCGCCCGACCCTCCGCCGAACCGTCCACCGAGCAGGATCTCTGGGCGACCGGAGCCGGGTCCGCGAGCGCGCAGGACCGCGATGCGTCCCGGACGCCGACCGACGACTGGACGGTCCGCGAGGACGCGGACGCGCCGCAGCGCGGCGCGGAGCCGCTGGCTCCCCCGGTCACCGCCGCCGGCGACGCCTCCGCGGACAGGAAGGACCCCACCGACCCGCGGGCCGCGGCGGGGCCGACCGTGGTCCCCGGCCGCACGACGTCCGTCTCGGGCGCCTCCGGCCCGCCCGAAGGCTCCGGCCCACCGGACGGCACCGGCCCGACCGATCATGCCGGCGGCTCCGGCCCGTCCGACGGAGCCGGAGACGGTGGCGCCTCCGGCCCGGACGACGGCTCCGGCGGCGACGCCGCGTCCCGAGGCCGCTCCTCCGGGGCCGGGGACGAGGAGGGCTCCCTGCCCAAGGTCGCCTTCTGGACCGTGCTGACCTCGCTGCTGCCCGGCTCCGGCCTGGTCACCACGAGGATGCGCCGGATCGGCTGGGCGCTGCTGGTGGTGATGTCCCTCGTGATCATCGCGGCAGCGGTGTTCCTCCTGGTCGGCGACCCGTTCCGCACGGGGGTCATGCTCGCGACCAAACGCGGCGTGCTGATCGCGGCGATGCTCGCCGTCGCCGTCGTCGGCCTCGTCTGGGCTCTGCAGATCGTCGCGGCGAACCTCGCGCACACCACCCGGCAGCGGCTCGAGGGTTCGAAGCGGTACCTGGCCCTGGCGCTCGCGGCGCTGATGGTCGTCGGCGTCGCCGTGCCCTTCGGCCGCGGCGTCCAGTCCCTGTGGGCCCTGCAGGGCCTGATGGGCTCCGAGTCCGTGTTCGGCGGCGGCGAGGGCCGTGATCATCCCTTCACCTCGGGCAAGGACCCGTGGGAGAACACCGAGCGGCTCAACATCATGCTGCTGGGACAGGACGCGGGAGACGACCGCACGGGCACCCGGCCGGACACCATCATGGTCGCGTCGATCGACACCGCGTCCGGGCAGACGGCGCTGTTCTCCATCCCCCGCAACCTCGAGAACGTCGAGTTCCCCGAGGGCACCCCGGCGGCCGAGGAGTTCCCGAACGGCTTCGACTACTTCGGCACCAATCAGAACCTCATCAACGCCGTCTGGACCTGGGCGGACGACCGACCGGACCTCTTCCCGAACGATCCCGAGCCGGGGCTGACCGCGACCCGCTGGGCCGTCGAGGAGACCCTCGGGCTCGAGATGGACTACTACGCGATGGTCAACCTGCAGGGCTTCGAGGACCTGGTCAACGCCCTCGGCGGCGTGGAGCTCGTCGTCGAGCGGCGCATACCGATCGGCGGCGGAGCGGCGGACGTCGAGGGATACATCGAGCCGGGCGAGCAGAAGCTCGACGGCTTCGACGCCCTCTGGTACGCCCGCTCCCGCGAGGGATCCAACGACTTCAACCGCATGTGCCGCCAGCAGCGCATCGTGCGCGCGGTCGCGGAGGAGGCGGACCCCACCTCCCTCGCGCTCTCGATCCCCGGTCTGGTCAACGCCACCGAGGAGAACATCCAGACGGACATCCCGGTCTCCAACGTCGACGCCTTCGTCGATCTCGCGCTGAGGGTGAAGGACGGGGGCTTCACCTCGTACCCGATCACGCAGGACGTCACCTACTCCGGCAACCCGGACTTCGAGTACCTCGAGGAATGGGTCGCCGCTTCCATCGAGGACTCGATGGAGCAGGACGAGACGGAGTCCGTGCTCGGCGAGACGGAGCCCGGCTCGACGGAGCCCGCGGACACCGGCGCCCCTCCGGAGGGCGAGGAGGACGGCTCCGAGGAGGGCACGGACACCGAGGAGGAGCCCCCGACGGACGAGGAGACCACGGACGAGGAAGGGGCCGAGGACGAGGACGAGACCTCGGCGCCCGAGATCGAGAAGGACCCGCTGAAGTCCTGCCTCCCCGGCTACGACGAGTGAGCGTCGGTGCGCGGCGGCTCCCCGCTGCGCACCCCGAGCACTCGACGGCCCTCGGCCACCGCTCCCCGGCGGGCCGGGGGCCGTGCTGTCGCGCGGGCTGCTCTCACACCAGCTTCAGCAGGGCGTTCTCGATCAGCTCGGGCATGGCCGGATGGATCCAGTACTGCGAGGCGGCGATGTCGCGGGCGGTCTGCCCGGTGCTCATGGCCTGGATGAGCAGCTGGACGAGCGTCGTGGCCTCCGGGCCGATCAGGTGGGCGCCGAGGATCTCGGTGGTCTCGGCGTCGGCGATGATCTTGACGAAGCCGGTGGTGTCCTCGAGCGCCCAGCCGTAGGCGATCGAGGCGTACTCCTGGACGGCGACCCGGACCGGCCGTCCGCTGCGTCGCGCCTCCTCCTCGTCGATCCCCACCCACGCCACCTGGGGATGGGTGAACACCCCGCTGGGCACCGGCATCGTGTCCGAGCGGCGCAGCTGATGCGGATGCAGGATGTTGTGCCGCACGATCCGCTGCTCGTGGTTGGCGACGTGCTTGAGCTGATGCGGGCTGGAGAGGTCCCCGAGCGCCCACAGCCCCTCGAGCACCTGACCGTCCCCGAGCACGCGCTGGTGCTCGTCGACCAGCACGCGGCCGTCCTCCGCGGTGTCGATCCCGGCAGCGGTGACGTCGAGCAGATCCGAGTTCGGGCGGCGGCCGACGGCGACCAGCAGCTCCTCGGCCCGGATCAGGACCTCGGCGCCGTCCCGCTCGCCGCGCAGCTCGACGCCCTCGGCGGTGCGGTGGACTGCGGTCGTGGTCAGGTCCGTCTCCAGGCGCAGCCGCTCGCCGAGGATCTCGGTGAGCCGCGCGGAGACGTCCGCGTCGGCCGCGCGCAGCACCTCGGCGGAGCGGGCGATGAGGGTGACCTCGACCCCGAAGGAGGCGAAGACGTGCGCCATCTCGACGGCGATCACCCCGGAGCCGAGGATCGCGAGCGAGCTCGGCAGCCGCTCGAGGCGCATGATCGTGTCCGAGGTGTGGGGACGCGCCTCGGCGAGTCCGTCGATCGGGGGGAGCACGGGGCGGGAGCCGGCGCCCAGCACGACGGTGTCGGCGCTGACGGTCCGCTCGGCGCCGTCGTCGCCCGTCACCCGGAGGGTGCGGCGGTCGAGGAAGCGGGCGGTGCCGCGCAGCAGGGTGAGGTTCTGGTTGTCCTCGTGGTCGCGGCGGTACTCCTCGCCGCCCGCGGTGATCGGGTCGATGCGCCCGAAGATGCGGTCACGGATCGCGGGCCAGTCCACGTGCCGCAGCTCTTCGGTGAGGCCGAAGCGACCGGCCTCCGCGGGGGTGCGGGCGAGGTCCGCGGTGTGCACGAACATCTTGGTCGGGATGCATCCGAGGTTCAGACACGTCCCGCCGAAGACCTGCTGCGGGCCCACCCCGCGGTCGATCTGCACGATGCGGCGATCGGCGAGCTCGGGGCCCGGGAAGGAGTTCGCGGAGCCGGAGCCGATCAGGGCGATGTCGTAGTGCGTCACGTCGTTCACCGTCCCAGGCTAGCCCGCGGCGGGGCCCCGGGCCGACGCCGACGCCGACGCGTCTCCCGCGAGCGGCACGGGACGGCGGACTACGATCGACCGGTGCAGGCCCGGACCGCCGCACGGTCCGTGACCGCGTGATCTCCCCTCGACCTCGGAGGCCCCGATGCCCGCTCCCGACGCTCCCCGCCACCCCGCCGATGCCCACGACCTGATCCGTGTGCGCGGGGCCCGCGAGAACAACCTGCGCGACCTCTCCCTCGATCTGCCCAAGCGGCGTCTGACGGTGTTCACCGGCGTCTCCGGCTCGGGCAAGAGCTCGCTGGTGTTCGGCACCATCGCCGCGGAGTCGCAGCGGATGATCGACGAGACCTACCCCGCCTTCGTGCAGGGCTTCATGCCCTCCCTGGCCCGTCCCGAGGTGGACGACCTGCAGGGCCTGACCACCGCCATCATCGTGGACCAGGAGCGGATGGGGGCCAACGTCCGCTCCACCGTCGGCACCGTCACCGACGCCGGCGCCCACCTGCGCAGCCTCTTCGCGCTCCTCGCCGAGCCCGCTGTGGGAGGGCCCGGCGCGTTCTCCTTCAACGTCCCCAGCGTCACCGCCTCGGGGGCGATGACCGTGCAGAAGGGCGAGAGTACCGTCGCCGAGAGGACCACCTTCTCGCGGGTGGGCGGCATGTGCCCGCGCTGCGAGGGCATGGGGCGGATCTCCGACGTGGACCTCGCCGAGCTGTACGACGAGGAGAAGTCCCTCGACGACGGCCCCTTCACGATCCCGAACTACGCCGCGGGCGGCTGGTACGTGAAGCAGTTCGCGGGCTCGGGCTTCTTCCCCTCGGACGCGCCGATCAAGTCCTTCACGAAGCGTCAGATGCACGACTTCCTCTACAAGGAGCCCACGAAGATCGAGATCGACGGGATGAACCTCACCTACGAGGGACTTATCCCGAAGATCCGGAAGTCGATGCTGAGCAAGGACCGCGAATCGATGCAGCCGCACGTGCGCGCCTTCGTCGACCGGGCCGTCAAGTTCGTGGTCTGCCCGGACTGCGAGGGCACCCGCCTGGCGGAGCACGCGCGCAGCTCGCGCATCGACGGGGTCTCGATCGCCGAGGCGAGCGCCCTGCAGATCACCGAGCTCGCGCAATGGGTGGCATCCCTGCAGGCAGGACACAGCGGACCCACCGTCGCCCCGCTGCTGACCAACCTCTCCGCGCTGCTGGACTCCTTCGTGCGGATAGGGCTGGGGTACCTCTCCCTGGACCGTCCCTCCGGAACGCTGTCCGGCGGAGAGTCCCAGCGCACCCGCATGATCCGTCACCTCGGCTCCGCCCTGACCGACGTCACCTACGTCTTCGACGAGCCGTCGATCGGTCTGCATCCCCATGACATCGCGACGATGAACGAGCTGCTGCTGGCGCTGCGGGACAAGGGCAACACGGTGCTCGTCGTCGAGCACAAGCCCGAGACGATCGCGATCGCCGATCACGTCGTCGACCTCGGACCGCGCGCCGGGGCCCACGGAGGGGAGCTGCAGTACGAGGGCGACGTGGCCGGGCTGCGCGCCTCCGGCACGCTCACCGGGCGCCACCTCGACCGGCGCGTCACCCTCAAGGAGCAGGTGCGCGAGCGCAGCGGGGCGATCGAGGTCCGGGGCGCCGATCACCACAACCTCCAGGACGTCGACGTCGACATCCCGCTCGGGGTGCTGTGCGTGATCACCGGCGTCGCGGGCTCCGGCAAGAGCTCGCTGGTGCACGGCTCCCTGCCCCGCGGCGCGGACGTCACCGTGGTGGACCAGACCGCGATCCGCGGCTCCCGACGCTCGAACCCCGCCACCTACACGGGGCTGCTGGACCCCGTCCGCAAGGCCTTCGCGAAGGCCAACGGCGTCAAGCCCTCCCTGTTCTCCCCGAACTCCGAGGGCGCCTGCCCCGTCTGCAAGGGCGCCGGGCAGATCTTCACCGAGCTGGGCTTCATGGAGACGGTCACCACCCCCTGCGAGGAGTGCGAGGGCACGAGGTTCCAGGCCGCCGTGCTCGAGCACACCCTGGGCGGGAAGGACATCTCCGAGGTGCTGCTGATGTCCGTGGACGAGGCGCTCGCGCACTTCTCCTCCGCCGAGGCGAAGGTGCCGGCCGCGGCCCGGCTGCTGGGGCGCATGGACGAGGTGGGGCTCGGGTATCTCACCATCGGCCAGCCGCTGACCTCCCTCTCCGGCGGTGAGCGGCAGCGCCTCAAGCTCGCCACCCACCTGGGCGACGAGGGCGGGACCTTCGTGCTCGACGAACCCACCACAGGACTGCACCTGGCCGACGTCGAGCAGCTGCTGGGACTGCTGGACCGGCTGGTGGACTCCGGACGCTCGGTGATCGTCATCGAGCACCACCAGGCCGTGATGGCCCGTGCGGACTGGATCATCGACCTCGGGCCCGGGGCCGGGGCCGACGGCGGGCGGCTCGTCTTCGAGGGCACCCCGACGCAGCTGGTCCGGGCCGCCTCGACGCTCACGGGGACGCACCTGCGGGAGTACATCGGCCGGTGAGGAACCGGCGACTGCTAGATTGACACAGCTGGACGAAACGGGCACCGCACCTCGTCACGACCGGCATCCCCGATTCCCTCGGCGCCCGTCCTGCGGCGTCGACCGCACCGAAGAGGCTGTTCATGACCGACTCCCCGCTCACCGGCCAGTGGACCATCGATCCCGGGCACTCCCGCATCGGATTCTCGGCCCGCCACGCGATGGTGACCAAGGTCCGAGGAGCCTTCAACGACGTCACCGGCGAGGCGAGCTTCGACGAGGCCGATCCCGGATCCGCGCGGGTGCAGGTGGTGGTGCGCACGGAGAGCGTCGACACCCGCAACCCGCAGCGCGACGAGCACCTGCGCAGCGCGGACTTCCTGGACGTGGAGAGCCATCCGGAGATGACCTTCACCTCGACGAGCGTCGAGGAGGTCGACGACAACGGGTACATCGTCGTCGGCGAGCTGACGATCCGGGACACGACGCGCTCGATGAGCATCCCGCTGCGCTTCGTGGGAGTGGACACGGACCCGTTCGGGAACGTGCGCGCAGGCTTCGAGGGCACCCGCCGTCTGGACCGCCGCGACTGGGGCATCAGCTGGAACACGCCCCTGGACTCCGGCGGCCTGCTGGTGGGCGACCGGATCCAGCTCGAGTTCGAGATGTCGCTCATCAAGCAGGGCTGATCCACGGCGGGCTCCCGCGGAGCGCGGGAGACCGGCACGTACCCTGGTCCGGTGGCTCCTCCCGTCCCCGCCTCCCTGCAGCCCTGGCTCGAGGCACTCGTCTGTCCCCACTGCGGTGAGGCGCTGACCCTCACCGAGCGCACGCTGCGCTGCCCGCAGCGGCACAGCTTCGACCTGGCCCGGGCCGGCTACCTGCCGCTGCTCGCCGGCGCCCCGGCCACCAGCGGCGATGACGACGAGATGGCCCGTGCCCGGGACCGGTTCCTCGGAACCGGCGCCTATTCTCCGCTGCGCGAGGCGATCGCCGATCTCGCCCCGACGGGCGTCCGACGGGTCCTCGACATCGGCTGCGGCACCGGCTACTACCTGGCCGGGGCGCTGGACCGTCTGCCGGCGGCGCACGGCCTCGGGGTGGACACCTCGGTGCGCGCGCTGCGGTTCGCCGCCCGATGCCATGACCGGGCCGCGGCCGCGAGCTGGGACGTGTTCTCCCCGTTCCCGCTGCGGGACGGCAGCGTCGATCTGGTGCTGGACGTGTTCGCGCCCCGCAATCCTGCCGAGTTCGCCCGCGTGCTGGCACCGGGCGGGCACCTGATGGTGGTGCGTCCGGCCCCTGACCACCTGCTGCAGCTGCGCCGTGACGTCCCCGGCATGGTGCGGCCGGATCCGCGCAAGGAGGAGCGCTTGCACGAGGTCCTGGATCCGCTGTTCACCGCGGAGGAGAGCCGGGAGCTGCACTTCGACCTGGATCTCGCCCCGGGCTCCGCCCGGGACCTGATCGCGATGACGCCGAGCGCCCGGCACGTGGAGCCCGCGGTGCTCGCGAGGCTGGGCGGGAGCGGCCCCCGGATCACCGTCTCGGTGGTGGCGAGCCTGCACCGCCGCCGCTGACCCTCATCCGTGCAGCATCCGGTACAGGGTGAGCGCGAGGACGGTGCGGTCGCGGCTCCCGAGCTTGCGCAGCAGCGCGGAGACGTGGTTCTTCACGGTGCCCTCGGCGAGCACCAGGTGCTCGGCGATCTCCGCATTGCTGCATCCCTCGGCGACCTGTTCGGCGACCAGCCGCTCGGCACGGGTGAGCACGGCCAACGGGTCCTGCTCGCCGCTCGGGTCCTCCACGGCGCGCCGCATCGCGATCCGGGCCACCCGCGGGTCGATGACCATCCCGCCCGCGGCCACCGAGCGGATCGCCTCTGCGAGCGCCTCGGTGGAGGTGTCCTTGAGCAGGAATCCCGCGGCTCCGGCGGCGAGGGATCCCTGCACGACCGGCTCGTCGTCGAAGGTGGTCAGCAGCAGCACGGGGATCCCGGGGTGATCGTCGCGGCAGCGGGCCACCAGCTCGATCCCGTCCATGCGCGGCATGCGCACGTCGGCCAGCACCACGTCGGGCAGGTGCTTCGAGATCACGGCCAGCGCCTCGAGCCCGTCGGCCGCATGACCGACCACCTCGATGCCGGGGACGGTCGACAGCAGCATCGCGAGTCCGCGCCGCAGCAGCTGCTGGTCATCGACGAGGGCGATGCGGAGCGGGCTGCTCATGGTCGACCCGCGGCGTGCGACGGAGGGCGGGGCCCGTGCCCGGGTGCCGAGGGGTCGGGCTCCAGGGCCGCGGCGGCGGGCAGCCGGACCTCCAGCGCGAAGCGGTCGCCGCGGCGGCCGGCCCGGATGTGGCCGTCCAGCGCCCGGGCGCGCTCGGCGACGCCGCGCAGACCGAAGCCCCGCGCCGCCTCCCCTGCGGGGGTCGCCGCGCGAGAGGCGGTGTCGAGATCGCTGCACAGCTCCAGCACCACCTCGGCGCCCTCCCGGACCAGGGTGATCCGGACCCGCTCGGCACGGCCGTGGCGCAGAGCGTTCGTGAGCCCTTCCTGCACGGCGCGGTAGAGCAGGAGCGAGGCGTCCGCGGAGAGCTCGGCGGCGTGGTCGTCGGCCTCGACGTCGACCTCCAGCCCCGTGCCGCGGAACGATTCCGCGATCGCCTCGATGGCGGCGGCCCCGGTCGCCTCCGCGTCGCGCACGGGGCTCAGCGCCCGCACCCAGGTGCGCATCTCTGCGAGGGCCTCGCGGGCGGTGGCTTCCGCGGCGGCGATCTCCTCCCAGGCGGCGTCGGCATCCGTGCGGCGCGCCCTCTGCGCGAACTCGAGGCCCATCGAGACTAGGGTGAGTCGATGCCCCAGGCCGTCGTGGAGATCGCGCGCCGAGCGCGCCCGCTCGTCCGCGAGCAGCAGCTCCTTCTCCACCTCCGTGGTGCGACGCAGGCGCACCATCGCCGTCTCGAGACGCGCCAGGGCCCGGTCGCGCTCGGCGATCGTGCGGACGTCGTCGGCGTGCGCCTCCTCGTAGGCGCGCAGTGCGCTGCCCAGGGCGATGCCGAATGCCAGCAGCACCGCCACCGGCAGCGCGTTGGACAGCGCCACCAGGGCACCATGGCCGCTCATCAGGTGGAGCAGGGCGCCGACCGCGGTGATGACCGTCGCGGCCCCCCAGCCGGGAGCGCGCCCGATGTCGATCACCACCAGGGCCACTGCCAGCAGCAGCACCGGGCTCGTGAACCCGACCGTCCCGGAGACGGCGACGGGGATCACCACCAGCCCGACCGCTCCCGAGAGCGCGGCCCGGGCGCGACCGGAGCGTCGGCCGGCCCGTACGATCCACGCGGCGGCCACCACGGGCACCGCCGCCGCGAAGATCACGGCCACCGCGAGCTTCACCCCTGCCCACGGGCCAGGGGTCAGCGCCACGGCGATCGCGGCGAACAGCAGGCACAGCAGGGAGAGCACCTGCAGCGGGGGCAGGAGCCGACGGATCAGCGGTGCGGTCGCAGTGCGGTCGGTCACCGTGCCACCGTATAGGGACCCGGTCGCCGACGACCCGTGACCGCGGTCATGATCCTGATGCCAGGAGTCATCCGCGGACTGTCGCGCTCATGACTGCGGGGCGCGGCGGGGGCGGCCGCTGAGGCCTAGCGTCGAGGCATGGACACCGAGACCGCCCTCCCCCGCTCCGAGGACCCCGCTGGTCACCGGCCCCGCCTTCCGGCCTGGGCACGAACGCTGCTGACGGTGCTGCTGATGCCGCCCGCCGCCCTGGCTGCCGTGCTCCCGGGGCTGATCCCCGGTGCGGTCGATCTCGCCGCCCGGTCCCACCTGCTCGAGGCAGCGGTCCTCGGCGCGGGTGCGGCCACGTCCCTGGGCGCCTACCTCCTGTTCGCCGCGCTGCTGATCCGCCGGGTGGACCGACGATCGGTCCAGGAGCTCGGTCTCCGGCCGGACGGTGCAGCGGCCCTCGCGCTCCTGGCCGGGATCGGGATCTCGATGGTCGTCGCCCTCCTCACCGCTGCCGTCGCGGGCAGCCTCCCCCTGGGTCGCACCCTCGGGGAGCAGTCGACAGCGGGCAGCCTCCCCTCCTTCGCCACGACCGCCGTCGTGGTCCTGGTGCAGGCCTTCGTGCTGCAGGGCATCGGGGAGGAGGTGCTGTTCCGCGGCTATCTGCTGCAGTCGCTGCGCCGTCGTCCGGTGCTCGCCGTGGTGGTCACGGCCTGTGCCTTCGCCCTCCCCCATCTGCTCTCCAGCGGTGGTCAGCAGAACCTCCTCGAACGTGTCGTCTTCCTGGCGATCCCCTTCGGCTTCGCCCTCAGCGCCGGGATCCTCGGGATCGCCCTGCGCTCGGTGTGGGCACCGGTCGGCATCCACGGCGGCTTCCACCTGAGCCTGTGGATCGTGACCCTGCTGGGGTTCGACGCGAACGGACCCGGCGTCTGGCTGCTCCTCGGGGCGCTGCACGTGCTGGCCGCCCTCCTGATCGCGGTGCGACTCCCCCGGAGCCGCTGGACCGAGGTGCGCGAGCGAGGACCCTACGCCCGGTGAGGGCAGGCATCGCATCCGGCGAGGGCGGCCGT
This sequence comes from Brachybacterium sp. AOP43-C2-M15, assembly GCF_052446295.1. Lineage (NCBI taxonomy): Bacteria > Bacillati > Actinomycetota > Actinomycetes > Micrococcales > Dermabacteraceae > Brachybacterium > Brachybacterium sp. AOP43-C2-M15. Next base: position 51,346 of record NZ_JBQSWB010000005.1, on the reverse strand, counting down.
CGCCGCCGGTGAGCGCACGCGACGAGCTCGGTCAGGGTCGGCGTCTCGCCGGTGGGGAGCAGCACTCCCGTCGGTGCTCCGGCCGTCGATCTGCACGTAGGCTGGTGCCCTGGGATCCACCGCCGTGAAGGAGTCTCCGTGGCAGAGCGCCGCTGCGTGTTCATCGATTTCGACGGGACTCTCGCCCATCAGGGAGTCGTGCCCCCGGCGCAGGCGGAGGCCGTGCGACGGGCCCGCGCGAACGGACATGCGGTGCTGCTGTGCACCGGCCGCTGCGCCTCCATCGTGGTGGACGAGGTCGCCGCGCTGTTCGACGGGGTGGTCGCCTCCGCCGGCGGATGGATCCGTGTCGGCGACGAGCTGCTGCTGGACCGCCGCTTCCCGGAGGAGCTGGGCCGACGGACGGTGGAGCTGCTGCTGCACCATGACGTGCCCTTCGTTCTCGAGACCCCGGATGCCCTGCTGTGCACCCCTCGCTCCGCCCGGGAGCTGCGGCGCCGGAGCCGGCCCGCTCCGCCCGCCGAAGGGCTCGGGCGCGGCCTCGAGGACCTGCTCGACGCGATCGTGATGCCCGAGGACCCCGCCGCCTGCTCCTTCGCGAAAATCTCGGTGTGGGGCTCCCCGGTGCCGGTCGAGCGACTCGCCTCGGAGATCGGCCCCGAGGTGGGGGCGCTGCCGAACTCCATCGAGGCCGGGGCGGGCTCCGGGGAGCTCCACCTGGCCTCCGTCGACAAGGCGGACGGCGTGCGCCGGGTCGCCGAGCACCTGGGGATCGACCTGGCGGCGACGGTGGGGATCGGCGACGGGATGAACGATCTGGGGATGCTGCGCACCGTCGGCACCGCGATCGCGATCGACGGCGCCCCGCAGCCCGTGCTCGAGGCCGCGCGTGGCGTCACCGTCCCGGGTCCGCCGGCGGGTGGCATCGGCACCGCCTTCGAGCGGCTCGGGATGCTCTGAGAGACCCCGCGACGGCCGCGCTCAGCGGCGGCGCAGCCCGATCAGCACCAGTCCGAAGGACATCACCAGAGCGCCGGCCCCCAGCAGGATCACGCCCTGCGGCACCATCGCCGTCTCGAACCGCCCCTCGAAGACCTGCACGATCGGGCCGAGGAAGGCGGTCTGGTCCACGGCGTCGGGCACCACCGTACGGATCTGAGCACCGAGCCACCACACCGCGGAACCGGCCAGGATGCCGCCGAGCCCGGCGAGCGCGGTCATCGTGCGCCGATGCGCCGCGATCAGCAGCGCCGCGGCGAGGAGCACGAGCGCGGCAGGGCCCGCCCACTGCGCCCACGGCGTCACCGAGGAGAGGACGGGAAGCAGCGGCACGTCGGGGATCGTCGCGAGGGTGACCGTGGTCTCCTCGGGGCGAGGGATCGTCACCGGCAGGTGCTCCTCGACCGGGGTCAGGATCCGCTCGATCGCCGGGGAGAGGTCGACCTCGAGGTCCGAGGCTCCCGGGGCGAACAGGGCGCCGTGGAGCTCGGCCATCGTCGCCGCCCACATCGTCGCGTAGACGTCGGTGCCGGTGAGGTTCTCGGCCTGCTCCTCGGCCAGCGGGGTCAACCGGTCCTGGATCCATCCGGGGACCCGCTCCTCCCCCAGGACCTTGTCGACCGCGCTGTCGCTGAGGGTGCGCTGGAACGCGGGGTCCTCGGCCAGCGGCACGGTGACCGCGAGGAACCCCTCGCGCTCGACCACGTGATCGTGGAACCAGGTCGCCGGCAGCCAGAGGGCGCCGAGCACGGTGGCGGCGATCAGCAGGAGGAGGGCGAGGAGATCACGGGCGGTGGACACGCACCCACGCTACCGGCCGCACCCGCCGCGGTCTCCGTCGGCTCGCTCACTCCCGAGCGGGCGGGAGGGCGGATCGTTCCTGGAACGGGACCGGCCCCGCACCACGAGGTGGTGCGGGGCCGGTGGGCACGGGGACTCAGCCGATGCGGACGAAGGTCCAGTTGCCGGAGTAGATGTTGCGCTCGGAGGTGCCGACGCGGCTGTTGCCCGCATCGACGAACTGGTTGCCGCCGGCGTAGATGCCGATGTGGCCGGGCTTCCAGACCAGGTCGCCGGGCTGCGCCTCGGAGCGCGGGATGACGGTGCCGGCAGCGGCCTGCGCGTCCGCACCGCGGGGCAGCGAGACTCCGTGCTGCGAGTAGACCCACTGGACGAAGCCGGAGCAGTCCCAGCCCGACGGGGAGGTGCCGCCGAAGACGTAGGGGGTGCCGATGCCGGAGCGGGCGGTGGCGAGGACGGAGCCGCCCTGGGTCGCCGAGGGCGCCGGAGAGGACTCCTCCTGGCTCTCCTCCTGCGAGGAGTCCTCGTTGCTGGAGCGCTCCTCGGAGCGGGAGGAGCCGCTGTCCTCGCGGGTCTCGGTCTGCTCGTCGGCGGACTCCTCGGTGGTCTCCTGCGAAGAGGCCTCCTGCTCGTCGTTCTCCTGCTCGGCAGCCTCCTGCTCGGCGGCCTCCCGCTCGGCCGCCTCCTGCTCCTCGGCCTCGCGCTGGGCGGCCTCGGCGGCGGCGATCTCCTCTTCCGTGGGACCGACCTCGACGGAGATGGTGCCGGGAGCGGGGGCGAGCTCGGGGGCGTCGTCCTCCTCGGCGAGCTCGGCGGCGGGGATGCCGACGGCGGGAGCAGCAGCGGGGGCCAGCAGGGCGGGGGCCGCCTCGGCCTGCGGAGCCTGCGGGGCGTCGGCCTGGGGCTCCGCGGTGGCGGCGGCAGCTCCGCCGAACAGCATCGCAGCGGCCATGGCGGCGCCGGCACCGGCACGGCCGGCACGGGACACGGGGGTCACCGTGCGCATGGCGCGGCGGTGGGTGTGGTTCGCAGTCTTCGACACGTATGGCTCCCAGCCCCCGGGCACAGCCCTCGCGCAGTGGACGTCTCGCCTCCCGCACCGGTGCGCGACGGGGCTCTCCGGGGGGAATGCCCGGACTCTTGTCGCCTGGGCACGCCCTCGACAGTAGGCGGGAGCACCCCGAGTCGTCAGGGTGACTGGAACCTTCTGGGAAGAGCTTGACGTGCCCTTTACCCGGCTGCGTACGGGGTCACGTGGAGCTGATCCGCGACGACGTCGGACACTGCGACCTCACCCTGCTCGGGGCCGCGCAGCACGATGCTGGACCCGACCCGCTCGGCATCCAGGTCAGCACCGGGAACCATGCCGTGACGTGCGAGATCGCCGAGGAGATCGACGTCGCTCTGAACCCGCTCGCCGATCCGCTCGAGGCGCACCCGGAGGCTCTCGCCGTCGGCGATCACCTCACTGAGCTCACGGACCGGGTTGGAGTCGTCTTTACCCTCGGACGTGGCCTGGGTCTCATCGATCCCGAGGGCCGCGAGACCGGGGATCGGGTTGCCGTAGGGGTCCACGTAGGGGGGAGCGATCTGCTGGGCGAGGCGCTTCTCGACCTCGAGGCTCATGACATGCTCCCAGCGGCAGGCCTCCTCGTGGACATGGGCGTAATCCAGCCCGATCACGTCCAGCAGATGCCGCTCGGCCAGGCGGTGCTTGCGCATCACGTCCGTGGCGACCGCGGTGCCCTCGGCGGTGAGTCGGATCCGACGCTGGTCGTCCAGGTGCAGGAGACCGTCGCGCTCCATGCGGGCGACGGTCTGGGAGACCGTGGGGCCCGAGTGGCCGAGCCGTTCGGCGATCCGCGCCCGCATCGGCGCGATCCCCGACTCATGGAGCTCGAACACCGTCTTCAGGTACATCTCGGTGGTGTCGATGAGATCTCCGGACACGGGGTCTCCTCCATCAGTCGTCGCGGCGCGGTCCCTCCTAGCTTAGTCGGCGCGCCGACCTCCCGCGCACGATTCAGCCGCGAGCACGACGCCCCGCGGACCACCGGGCGTGTCACGGTGCGGGGCACGGAGCGGGCACACGCCCCCCTCCTCGCGGCACGCAGGAGCGCCCGCCTCCTCCCTGGGGAGGAGACGGGCGCTCACAGCACGTCGATCAGCCCTGCCTACCCGCTGATCTCCTGCCGTTCGTACCTCACAGCACGTCGATCAGCCCTGCCTACCCGCTGATCTCCTGCCGTTCGTACCTCACAGCACGTCGATCAGCCCTGCGCGGCGATGATCTCGCGCATCAGATCAGCCGTCTCGGTGGGCGTCTTGCCCACCTTGACGCCGGCGGCCTCGAGGGCCTCCTTCTTGGCCTGGGCGGTGCCCGCGGAGCCGGAGACGATGGCGCCGGCGTGGCCCATGGTCTTGCCCTCGGGCGCGGTGAAGCCCGCGACGTAGCCGACGACCGGCTTGGTCACGTTGGCCTTGATGTACTCCGCGGCGCGCTCCTCGGCGTCGCCGCCGATCTCGCCGATCATCACGACGCCCACGGTGTCGGGATCGTTCTCGAACGCCTCGAGGGCGTCGATGTGGGTGGTGCCGATGACCGGGTCGCCGCCGATGCCGATGGCGGTGGTGAAGCCGATGTCGGAGAGCTCGAACATCATCTGGTAGGTCAGCGTGCCGGACTTGGAGACCAGGCCCAGCTTGCCCGCACCGGTGATGTTCGACGGGGTGATGCCCGCGTTGGACTTCCCGGGGCTGATCAGGCCCGGGCAGTTCGGCCCGATGATGCGGGTGGTTCCCTTGGTCTGCGAGTAGTTGAAGAACTCGGCGGAATCCTTGACAGGGATGCCCTCGGTGATGATCACCAGGAGCGGGATCTCGGCATCGATCGCCTCGATCGCGGCGCTCTTGGCGAACTTCGGCGGCACGAAGACGACCGACACGTTCGCACCGGTGGCCTCCATGGCCTCGGCGACGGTCCCGTACACCGGAACCTCCTGGCCGCCCTCGAAGGCGACCGACTGGCCGGCCTTGCGGGGGTTCACGCCGCCGACGATGTTCGTGCCCGAGTCGAGCATGCGCTGGGAGTGCTTCATGCCCTCCGAGCCCGTCATGCCCTGGACGATGACCTTGCTGTTCTCATCGAGAAAGATAGACATGTCGGGTGCTGCTCACTTTCCTGCGGCGGCGAGCTCGGCGACCTTCGCGGCGCCGCCGTCCATGGTGTCGGCCTGAGTGACGAGGGGATGGGCGAAGTCCGCGAGGATCTTCCGACCCTCCTCGACGTTGTTGCCGTCGAGACGGACCACGAGGGGCTTCGAGGCGGTGTCGCCCAGCTTCTTCAGGGCGCCGACGATGCCGTTGGCGACCGCATCGCACGCGGTGATGCCCCCGAAGACGTTCACGAACACGGCGGAGACCTGCTCGTCGCCGAGGATGACGTCGAGGCCGTTGGCCATCACCTCGGCGGAGGCGCCGCCGCCGATGTCGAGGAAGTTCGCGGGCTTGACGCCGTGCTGCTCCCCCGCGTACGCGACCACGTCGAGGGTGGACATGACCAGACCCGCGCCGTTGCCGATGATGCCGACCTCGCCGTCGAGCTTGACGTAGTTCAGATCCAACGCCTTGGCCTTGGTCTCCAGCGGGTCCTCGGAGGTGACGTCGACCAGCTCGGCGTGGTCCTCGTGGCGGAACCCGGCGTTGTCATCCAGGGTGATCTTGCCGTCGAGGGCGACGACGTCACCGGCTCCGGTCTTGACCAGCGGGTTGACCTCGACCAGAGTCGCGTCCTCCTCGCGGTAGACGTCCCAGAGCTTCTGCAGCACGGGGGCGACCTTCGCGCCGGTCTCGGCGTCGAACTTCGCGGTCTCGACGATCTCCTTCGCCTTGGCCTCGTCGATCCCGACATTGGGGTCGACCGAGACGCGGGCGAGGGCCTCGGGGCGCTCGACGGCGAGCTGCTCGATCTCCATGCCGCCCTCGACCGAGCACATGGCCAGGTAGTTGCGGTTCGCACGGTCCAGCAGGAGCGAGAAGTAGTACTCCTCGGCGATGTCGGCACCGGCCGCGATCATGACGCGGTGGACGGTGTGTCCCTTGATGTCCATGCCGAGGATCTCGGAGGCCTTCTGCTCCGCCTCCTCGGGGGACTTGGCGATCTTGACGCCGCCGGCCTTGCCGCGGCCACCGGTCTTCACCTGGGCCTTGACGACGACGACCGGGGTGCCGAGCTGCTCGGCACCTGCCTTGGCGGCTGCCGGATCCTCCGCGACGACTCCTCCGAGCACGGGCACGCCGTGCTTCTCGAAGAGATCGCGGGCCTGGTACTCATACAGGTCCACGGGGTGCATTTCCTCTCGATGTCGGCAGTGGGCGGCAGGCCGCACTGGCCTCGATGCCACCCCTGGGAACATCGCAAGGGTATCGCCTCAGCGCCGGTGAGCCGTCCATCGGGGCGACTGTGCGGGGAGTCTCACTGACGCGGCGAGATCGTGAGCGCTCCCCGTCACACCGGGCGCGCACCCAGGCGGGCGGTCTACGATGATCCGATGAGTCGTCGTCCCCGCAGCCTGGCCCAGCGAGTGCGCGACCACATCGGCTTCAGCGTGGTCGCGATCGGTGTGGTGTTCATCGTGCTGCGCCTGCTGGGCGTGCGGTCGACCTTCGCCGGATTCGCCTTCTCCGTCGCCATCACGCTGGCCCTGAACATCGGGCTGTCCTACTACAACGACCACCGCGCGAAGAATCCCCGGCCGCGGCGCGAGGTCCGCGGCGGCGGTGACATCCGCTACCGCGAGGACGACCGCTCCAGGGACGACCGCGGCAGGGACGACCGCCCGGTGCGGCAGCACCGGGGCGAGGACCGCTGAGGCGAGGAGACGCCATGGCCGATTGGAAGACCTACGCGAAGGCGGCGCGCAACACCGCCCGCAAGCAGGCCCCCGAGGCGCGCGCCGCCGCCCGTCGCACCTCCGACCGTGCGAGCGGCTACGTCCGCGCGGCCGGGAAGGCGATCGACGAGGGCCGACGGGAGGACGGCGGACGGGAGGACGAGCGACGGGACGAGGACTCGCCCCGGACGGACACCGCCGCGCGGCCGGCGCGGGACGGGGACAGGCTGCGCAAGGACGCCGCCGCCTATTACACGGTGGCGAAGCGGCGCGCGGACTCGGCGAACATCGGCCCGCGGATCATGCGGGCCCTGCGCGACGCCCTGCTGATCGGGCTCTCCCTGTTCGTGATCTGGGGCGTGCTCGCCGCCGCCGGTGTCCCGATCCCGTTCACCACGGTCCTGATCATCGTCGCGGCCATCGTGGCCCTCAGCTTCGGCGGCGGGCTGTACGCGCAGTGGAAGCGGACCCGCGAGGCGCAGGAACAGGCCCGGGACCGAGTCGAGGACCAGGTCTGAGGTCGAGACCGAGAACGGAGACGAGACACATCGCGATGACCCCCGCGCCTCCCCGCTCCGGCCTGCACCACCTCGAGCTCTGGACAGCCGACCTCGGTGTCTCCGGGCCCGCCTGGGACTGGCTGCTGACCACCCTCGGCTGGCGCGCGGAGCGCGTTCCGGGCTGGGATCTGGGCCGCATCTGGCGCCACGCCGACGACTCCTACCTGGTCCTCGAGCAGTCCTCGGACGTGCTCGGCACCCGCTCGCCGAGGTGCTCGCCGGGCATGAACCACCTCGCGCTGCGGGTGGCGGACCGCAGTGCGCTCGAGACCGTCCGGGAGGCCGCACCGGCTCACGGCTGGCACGAGCTCTTCGGCGATCTCTACCCGCACGCGGGCGGTGAGGACCATGTCGCCTGGTACGGCGAGGATCCCGAGGGCATCGAGGTCGAGCTCGTCGTCAGCCCCTGATCGCCCCCGCCGTCAGCGACTGATCGCCTTCGCCGTCCACGTCTGATCGCGCTCGCCGTCAGCGCTCGATCGCGTTCTCCGCCCGCCCGGCCCGTGCTCACCGACGCCCGAGCTCCCCTCAGAGCTTCGTGACCGCCGCATACCTCAGCACCAGGCGCTTCGTGCCGTGGGGGGCCTTGAACTGCACCTCGATCTGGGTCCGCTCCCCCTGCCCGGCCACCTCGGTGACGGTTCCCATGCCGAAGGAGTCATGCGTGATCCTGTCGCCCGCCGCGAGCTGCGGGAGCTTGTCCGCGGGCGTGGCCTTGCGGCCCGTGCCCATGCTGGGCCGCTTGACGTCCCGTCGCCCGCCGCCGATGCCGCCGCTGAAGGACGGACCGCGGCCGCCGCCCGAGCCGGCCGCGCGATAGCCGCCGTCGAAGCCGCTCGCCCCGACGCCGTACCCCGCTCCGCTGAGGGTGGAGCCGGCGCGGGCCACGTCCAGCACGCTCTCCGGCACTTCGTCGAGGAAGCGGCTGGCGGGCATGAACTGCGACTGGCCCCAGGTCGAGCGCATCTGCGCTCGCGTGAGGTACAGCTTCTCGCGGGCGCGGGTGATGCCCACGTAGGCCAGGCGCCGCTCCTCCTCGAGCTCCTCGGGATCTCCCAGGGTGCGGTTGTGAGGGAAGGTGCCATCCTCCATCCCGGTGAGGAACACCACCGGGAACTCGAGTCCCTTGGCGGTGTGCAGGGTCATCAGGGTGACGAACTGGTCCTCCGCGCCGGGGATCTGATCGGCGTCCGCGACCAGCGAGACCTTCTCCAGGAAGCGGTCCACGAGGCTCGCCTCGGGGTCGTCCGGCGCGCTCAGCGCAGCATCCGGGGCGAGGTCCTCCCCGGGCGCGGTCTGACCGACCGGTCCCTGCTCGCCGCCGCTCCCGGGCTCCGCCGACGACGCCGCCCCGTCGGCCCCGCCCGCTCCCTCGGACTCGTCCCCCTCCTCGGCCTCGCTCGCCACCGCGTCGGCCTCCTCGGCCTGCGCCTCGAAGTCGGCGGCGACGGAGATCAGCTCGGCGAGGTTCTCCAGGCGCGACTCGTCCTGCGGGTCATCGCTGCCCTGCAGCTCGGCGTCGTAGCCGGAGCGCTGGAGGATCGCCTCGAGCAGCTCTGCGGGGCGGGCGCCCTGCTCGGCGAGCTCCTGCAGGTCCTCGAGCATCGACACGAAGGTCCGCACGGCATTCAGCGATCGGGTGGCGATCCCCGGGGCCTCCTCGGCCCGGCGCAGCGCCTCGCCGAAGCTGATCCGCTCTCGTTCGGCGAGCATCGCGATCGTGGCCTCCGCACGGTCCCCGATGCCGCGCTTGGGGACGTTCAGGATGCGGCGCAGGTTGATCTCGTCGGCCGGGTTGGCGAGCACCTGCAGATAGGCGATCGCGTCCTTGATCTCGCGCCGCTCATAGAAGCGGGTGCCGCCGACCACCCGATAGGGCAGGCCGACGCGGATCAGCTGATCCTCCAGCGCCCGCGACTGGGCGTTGGCGCGGTAGAAGATCGCGATGTCGCCGGCGCTGCGGCCGTCGTCCACCAGGGCGTCGATCTGGCGACCGATGTAGCGGGCCTCCGCCCTCTCGTCGTCCGCGACGTAGAGAGTGATCTGCTCGCCCTCGCCCTGATCGGTCCACAGATTCTTCTTGCGCCGGCCCGCGTTCTCCTCGATGACCGAGTTCGCGGCGGTGAGGATGTTCTGGGTGGAGCGGTAGTTCTGCTCGAGCACGATGGTCCGCGCCGAGGGGAAGTCCTGCTCGAACTCCACGATGTTGCGGATCGTCGCCCCGCGGAACGCGTAGATCGACTGATCGGAGTCGCCCACCACGGTGAGGTCGGCGCGAGGGTCCTCCCCCACCAGCTCCCGCACCAGCTGGTACTGGGCGGTGTTGGTGTCCTGGTACTCGTCCACCAGCAGGTGGCGGAAGCGGCGGCGATACCCCTCGCGGATCGCCGGGTTCTCGCGCAGCAGGGTGACGGTCAGGCCGATGAGGTCGTCGAAGTCCACTGCATTGGCCTGGCGCAGCCGTTCGGTGTAGTTCGTGTAGATCCGCGACAGGGTCCTCTCGAAGGGGTTCTTCGCGCTCTCGGCCTGGTCCGCGAAGTCGATCGGGTCCACCAGATCGTTCTTGAGCGTGGAGATCCTCGAGGCCAGCGCACGCGGCGCGTGCTTCTTGGTGTCCAGCTCGAGGTCCTTGGCGATCGTGGTGATCAGCCGCAGCGAGTCGGCGCTGTCGTAGATGGTGAAGGAGCTCTTCAGGCCGGCCGCGGCCGCGTCTCGCCGCAGGATCCGCACGCAGGCGCTGTGAAAGGTCGAGACCCACATGCTCCGCGCCACCGGACCCACCAGCTCGCCGACGCGCTCGCGCATCTCGGCGGCGGCCTTGTTGGTGAAGGTGATCGCGAGGATCTCACCGGGCAGCGCCTCGCCGGAGCGGAGCAGGTGCGCGATCCGACGGGTCAGCACGCGGGTCTTGCCGGAACCGGCGCCGGCGACGATCAGCAGCGGGCTGCCGCGGTGCTCGACGGCCTCGCGCTGGGCCGGGTTCAGCCCCTCGATGAGCTCGGTGAGACCCGGGGCCTCCGACGCGGCGCGGGCGGGCCGGCCCCATCCGGTGTCCTCGCCGTCCCGGCGCTCGGCCGGATGCGGGGAGGCGTCGTGGCCCGCCGGCGGCTGCGGCACCGCCCCGTCGTCGAACGGGGGCTCCTCGTCGAAGGGAGGCTCCTCGTCGAAGGGCGGCTCCTCGTCGATCGGGGGCTCCTCGTCGAAAGGCGGCTCGAGGTCGGCGGGCGACTCGTCGTCCCGCGGGGACGGCGGCGCGCTCCGCGCCCCCTCCTCGGAGCGTCCACGGCCTCCTGTGCGCTCCTCCCCTGGCCGGACAGGGGTCACCGCGACGCCGTCGAGGCGGCGGAACGCGTCGGGCAGGGAGAGGTCGTCGAAGAGTGAGCTCATGAGGGCTCCAGGATAGGCACGGGGCCCGACAGCACGGATGCTGTCGGGCCCTGTGTGGACGGATCGGGCGTGGGCAGGACCACTTGCGGCGTGCGCTGCCCGCTCAGACGAGGACGGCCACGAAGATGTTCACGATGATCGCGGTCGGGATGCCGAACCACACCGGCGAGGGGGTGTCGGCGCCCTTGCGGTCCGCGATGTAGGCGAGCAGCACGGCGACGAGCGCGACCACCAGCTTGATGCCGAGCTTCATGTGGTTCGGGTCGCCGGCGATCGAGACCAGCGCCGCCAGGACGATGCCGAGCACGAGGGCTCCCGCGGCGGCGTGCGCCATGCCCTTGTTCGGCTGTCGGGTACGAGCAGCTGCCACCCAGGTGCCGAGCGCCACGGCCCAGCAGATCATGTGCAGCACGACGAGAAGGGAGATCAGAAAGGACATGACACGATGTTATCTCCCTGCCCTGGGAGGCGCCTGCTCACACCGTGCGAGAATCACCGCATGTCAGAGGCACCCGACGGCTCCCCCGCCTCCCCGGATCACGCATCCGGCCCGCGCCGCGGCGCCCCCGGCCCCGCCGATCACCGCCCCGGAGAGCACGGCGCCGGGGGCCTCGACCGCGCCGGGCACCGGGCGACGCCGAGCGACGCCTCCCTCCCGGAGGGCGTCGGCTGGCTGCCCGAGGACCTGGCCGAGCTCGGCGCCGAGGCCCCGCCGCGCCTCTCCCCCGGCCGGATCACGGCGGGGATCCTCTCCGCGGGCCTGGTGGTCGCCCTTCTCGCCTGGGCGCTCCCCTGGGCGACCGGGGCGAGCTGGACGCAGATCGGCGGCACCCTCGGGGCGCTGCCGCCGTGGTCGCTGCCCGCGATGGTGCTGCTCGGGCTCGGGGCCCTGCTGCTCGAGTCGGTGACGGTGCGCGCGGCCCTGCCCGGATCGCGCTGGCGATCGGCGCTGCTCGGCCACACCGCCTCCGGGGCGACGGCGCTGGCAGTGCCCGGAGGCAGCGTCCTGGGTCTCGGGCTGATGGCCTGGATCCTGCGCCGTGCAGGTCTCGCGCTCCCGCTGATCCTCACCGGCATCGTCGCCGCCTCGCTCGTGGAGATGGTGATCACCTCGGTGCTGGTGCCGCTGCTCGGCCTCTCCTCCTATGCGCTCAGCGCGTCCCTCGCCCCGACCGGCGTCACGCTTCCCGGCGCCCTGTGGGCCGCGCTGCTCGCGCTCGTCGGCGCCGTGATCGCCCTGGCGCTGACCGCCGTTCTGCTGCGTCGACCGGTGCTCTCAGGTCTGCTCACCCAGTTCGGCGGGGCCGTCCCCGATCACGTCGCCCGGGGGATCCTCGTCCAGCGCGATGCGCTCGTGGACATGCTCCGGCGTCGTCCGGTGCCGCTCGTTCTGCCGACGCTCGGCGCCCGCGTGCTGCAGTGGGCCGCTCTGGTGCTGGCCGTGCAGGCCGTCGGCGCCGAGGTGCCGCTGCTGCTGACCATCGCGATCTTCGCCCTGGGCAGGGTGCTCTCCCTGGTTCCGCTGACCCCGGGCGGGGCCGGGATCACCGAGACCGTGGGGGCGGCGGCGCTGGTGGCGCTCGGCGTCTCCTCGCCCGATGCCGCCGCGGCGATGCTGCTGCTGATGGTGGCGATGCTGCTGGTCCCGCTGCTGGTCGGGGCGCTCTCGGCCGTGGTGTCGCTCAGCGCCCGGCCGACGGCGCGATAGGACGCCAGCCGACGGCGCGACAGGGCGCTCGCGGCTCCTCGGCGCCGACGCCGTCAGTCCGTCTCGTCGTAGGCGGGAGTGTCGATGCCGAGCGTGTGCGAGGGATGGGCGAGCAGCCCCTCCTCGTCTCCGGGGAGCAGGGGGAACCCGCCGATGCTGGCGCCGTGACGGCCGCCGACGAAGGCGGCGACGTCCTCGACATGGAGACGGGCCTCGTCGCCACGCCCCAGGAACCCGGCACCGGCGTAGCCGCCCATGCGACGCCCGCTGCGGCGCTCGGCGATCAGCGCCGCCTCGTCGAGCCGCTTGGCCGCGGCCCTCAGCCCGCTCGCGAGGCGGCCCAGCTCGGGATACTCCGACTGCGTCCAGCGGTCATGGAGCCGCTCTCCCAGCTCCCTGGTCCCAGGATGCACCGACCGGGAGGCGTCCACGAGGACGTGGGAGAGGCGCAGCCGCAGGAGCGTCAGGCGATCCGCGGCACGACGCAGGGCCGCGGCCTGTCCTCGCAGCCGGTGCGGGTCAGGGGTCATGGGGTCTCCTCTCCCGCGACGTCCAGGGATGCCGGGGCTCCCGGGCCGAGCGTCTCGGGGACGTCGGGCTGCTTCATCGTAGGCGGTGGCATGAACGACTGCTCCAGCCAGTCGTCCAGCAGGTCCACGGCCCGTGCACGCACGTCCGCGTCGGAGAGGAAGACGTCATGGCGGGCACCGTCGAGGGCTTCGATCCGCACCTCCGGCCCGAGACGCGCGGCGGCCGCGGCCAGGGTGCGCACGTTCAGCACGGAGTCCGCGCGGCGCATCTCCTCGGTGAACCGCGGGCTGATCCGGGAGCGCGCCGAGTGCAGGACGAGCACAGGGATGTCCAGCGGACCCGCGGCGGCGAGACGCCGCTGACCGTCGATGATCGCACCGAGGGTGACGGCCGGGAAGGGATGCCCGCCCGGCGGCTTCAGGGCGAGGTCGTAGTCGTAGGACCCCCCGAAGTCGCGGTGAGTGGCACGGGCGTAGTGATCGCTGCCCATCGGGAAGATGGGCCGCTGGCCCAGCCGCTCCGCGAGCATCCGCACGGGCGCGTCCGCGAGCGCTCGGGTGACCGGGCCCAGGTGCATCTCCAGCCAGGGCGAGTTCAGCGCCAGCCCTCGCACCGTCCGCGGATGCCTCTGGGCCCACAGCGCGGCGGTGAGACCGCCGGTGGAGTGCGCGAGCATGACCGGTGGGCGATCCCGTCCGATGATCCGCAGGGCGGCACCGATCTCGGCGTCGTAGCGGCTGAGGTGGTCGATCTCGGTGGGGGTCTGGCCCGGAAGGATGCTGCGGCCGTGCTTGCGCAGGTCGAGCCCCCAGACGTCGTGCCCGCGACGTCCCAGGTGCTCCATCAGGTCGCGGTCGAACACGTAGTCCGACCATCCGTGCATGAGCAGGACCGGTGGTCGGTGGGGCACTCCCCCGCCGTCGGTCGCCGCCGCTGCGGGGTCCGACGGCGTGGGATCCGACGGCGGGGGATCCGACGGCGGGGGATCCGACGGTGCGGGGTCGCGATGGATGAGGGTCGCGACCAACGGCCCTTCGTCGTCGGCGCCGAGCTCGATCCGATGCGTCGAGTAGCCCGCGCCCAGGATGCGGTCGGTGCTCACACGTCCTTGGAGCTGTCGCGCAGCAGCTCGACGACCTCGTCGCGGCGGTACCGGCGGTGGCCGCCCAGGGTGCGCATGTACGTGAGCTTGCCCGCCTGCGCCCATCGCGTGACGGTCTTGGGATCGACGTGGAACATCTTCGCCACCTCGGCCGGGGTCAGCAGCTCCGTGGCGTCCTCGTCGCCCGCGGGGTGTTGCTCCGTGGATGCGTTCATGGGGCGTGCGACCTTTCAGTGCGGCGTCGGGGGAGCGCGCGATCAGGCATGGGGAGACCGTGCGGGCACCGGGCTCCAGACTAGTCGGTAGGTTGCCGTGTCAGGTAAACATCTGCCCCGCGTCGGACCAAGATCATGACCGATCCGCCCTGATCCGTGCCCTGCGGCCTGCAGTCCCGAAGCGATGTCCGGCACGTCTCACCCCTCGGAGTTCGCCGCAGCACAGGGGGACCATGTACCCTGAGCTTCCGAAACTAATGCCATCTTCCGGGTCCACAAGAACGCCCGGCAGCCGACGCACAGGGGGTCAGATCCATGGGTCGCGGCCGACAGAAAGCCAAGCACACCAAGGTGGCACGGGACCTCAAGTACTACAGCCCGCCGACGGACCTCACCGCACTGCAGCGCGAGCTGCAGTCCCAGCGGGGCGAGAACGCCTCCGCGAACGGCGACGACCGGACCGAGGACAGCGACGACTGGGCCGACGAGGACGCTCCGTCCGCGCACCGCCGCTGAGGACGCACCGGCGCGCGCGCCGAGGACCACCGTGACACTGCTCGAGGGCCGACCTGCGGGTCGGCCCTCGAGCTGTGTCGGGACACTTCTGGTGTCGGGGCGGGCGGGCGTCAGGACCAGCCGGGGTGCTGTCCCGCGAGCAGGACCGATCCGCCCTCGACGCCCTTGGCGCCGGCGACCACGTGCTCCAGCGGTGCGCCCGGCTCGGGCAGCGAGTCCTCCCCCACGACCTCCCCGATCACCCGGGCGCCGAGGCCGCGCTCGGCCAGCAGTGCGAGGACGGCGTCCGCCTTCTCGGCCTCGACCAGCGCGACCATGCCGATGCCCATGTTCAGGGTGCCCTCGAGGTCCAGCTGCGGCACTGAACCCCAGCGCGCGACGCGGGAGAAGACCGCGCCCGGCTCCCAGCGCGAGCGGTCCAGGCGCGCGGCGAGACCGTGCGGCATCACCCGGGCGAGGTTCGCCGCGAGGCCGCCGCCGGTGACGTGGCTGAGGGCGTGGACGGCGCCGGCGGTGCCCGGGTCCTGCAGCACGGCCAGCAGGTCCGCGGTGTAGATCCGCGTCGGCTCGAGGATCTCCTCGCCGAGGGTGCGGCCGAAGTCCTCGATCCGCGCATCGAGGGAGAGGTCCGCGGCGTCGAGGACGGCACGCACCAGGGAATACCCGTTGGAGTGCAGACCGGAGGCGTCCATCCCGATCACCACGTCGCCGTGGCGCACGCGCTCGGGGCCCAGCAGCTCGTCGGCCTCGACCACGCCGACCGCGGCGCCCGCCACGTCGTAGTCCTCGGGGGCCATGAGGCCCGGGTGCTCGGCCGTCTCGCCGCCCACCAGGGCGCAGCCGGCGAGCCGGCATCCCTCGGCGATGCCGCGCACGATGTCCGCGATCCGCTCGGGCACCACCGTCCCGCAGGCGATGTAGTCGGTCATGGCCAGCGGAGCCGCGCCGACCACGATGATGTCGTCGACGACCATGCCCACCAGGTCACGACCGATCGTGTCGTGGATGTCCATCTCGCGGGCGATCGCGATCTTGGTCCCCACGCCATCGGTGGAGGAGGCCAGCAGCGGACGGCGGTAGGCCTTCAACGCGCTGACGTCGACCAGCCCTGCGAAGGCGCCGATCCCGCCGAGGACCTGCGGGCCGTGGGTGGCGGCGACCGCCTCCTTCATCAGCTCGACGGCGCGGTCTCCGGCGGCGGTGTCCACGCCGGATCCGGCGTAGGTGATCGCGGAGGAGCGGGGGTCCGTGGTGTTCATGCGTCCTTCCCGACGACGGCGGGCTCGGCGTCACGAGCCTGGAGGATGCCCTGGGCCCGGGCGACCGGCTCCGGCAGGGGGACCGGGTACTTCCCGGAGAAGCAGGCGGTGCACAGGGTCTCCTCGGGCTGCTCGGTCGCGGCGATCATCCCCTGCTCGGAGATGTAGCCGAGGGAGTCCGCGCCGAGCGAGCGCGCGATCTCCTCGATGCCCAGACCGTTGGCGATCAGCTCCGCCCGGGAGGCGAAGTCGATGCCGTAGAAGCAGGGCCAGCGCACCGGCGGGGAGGAGATCCGCACGTGCACCTCGGCGGCGCCGGCCTCCCTCAGCATCCGCACCACGGCCCGCTGGGTGTTCCCGCGCACGATCGAGTCGTCGATCACCACCAGGCGCTTGCCGGCGATGACCTCCTTGAGCGGGTTGAGCTTGAGGCGGATGCCGAGCTGGCGGATGGTCTGGCTGGGCTGGATGAAGGTGCGGCCCACATAGGCGTTCTTCACCATCCCCTGGCCGTAGGGGATCCCGGACTCCTGGGCGTAGCCGATCGCCGCCGGGGTGCCGGACTCCGGAGTGGGGATCACCAGATCGGCCTCGACCGGGTGCTCGCGGGCGAGCTGGCGGCCCATCTCGGCCCGCGATTCGTTGACGCTGCGCCCGGCGATGCGGGTGTCGGGGCGGGCGAGGTAGACGTACTCGAACACGCAGCCCTTGGGCTCCGGCGGCATCACCTGCTCACAGCGCAGACCCTGCTCGTCGATGACGATCATCTCGCCGGGGGCGACCTCCCTCACGAAGCTCGCGCCGCAGATGTCCAGCGCCGCGGTCTCCGAGGCGACCACCCAGCCGCGCTCGAGACGGCCCAGCACCAGGGGGCGGATCCCCTGGGGGTCGCGCGCCGCGTACAGGGTGGTCTCGTCCATCAGCGTGAAGCAGTAGGCGCCGCGCAGGTGAGGCATCAGCTCCCGCAGCGAGTCCTCGAGCGGTCCCTCGGAGTTCAGCAGCGCCGTGACCAGGGCGGTGTCCGTGGTGTTGCCACGGGCGAGCTCCCCGGACCGAGGGGTGCCCTGGCGCTCGTCGACGAGATCCAGCAGCTCCTCGGTGTTGATGAGGTTGCCGTTGTGGGCCAGCGCCACGGTCCCCTCCGGGCGGGGCCCGAGGGTGGGCTGCGCGTTGGACCAGACGGAGCCGCCGGTGGTCGAGTAGCGGGTGTGTCCGATCGCGATGTGCCCCTGCAGCGTGCCCAGGGACGACTCGTCGAAGACCTGGGAGACCAGGCCCATGTCCTTGTAGACCAGGATCTGGGAGCCGTCGCTGGTCGCGATGCCCGCGGACTCCTGGCCGCGATGCTGCAGGGCGTAGAGACCGTAGTAGGTCAGTTTGGAGACGTCCTCTCCGGGGGCGAAGACGCCGAAGACCCCGCAGGCGTCCTGCGGGCCCTTCTCCCCGGGGAGCAGGTCATGGGAGAGTTTTCCGTCACCGCGTGCCACCTGTCCATAGTGCCACAGGCCCTCGCCCTGCCGGGGAACGGTCCGCTGTGGGATCAGCCGCTCCGGGGTCAGCGACGTCGATCACGGCGACCGCGGTGGCGCAGCGCGTCCACGAAGCAGGCGATCGCGGCCAGCGGGAGCCCGACGAACAGGCCGGCGGTCATGGCGAAGCTGAGCACTCCGCTGAGGTCCGCGATGTCGAGGAAGGGCGCGATGAGCAGAGCGACCACGGTCGGCACGGCGAGCGCCAGCGCGACCCAGAAGGCGAGGGCGGGGGTACGACTGCGGCGCACGTAGATGCTGGTCTCGCCGGTCTCGCGGCTCTCGACGGTGCCGGCGCTGTCGCCGGTCTCGAGGGTCTCGGCGCTGCCAGGGGTCTCGGCGCTGTCGGGGGTCTCGGCGCTGTCGGGGTTCTCGGCGCTGTCAGGGGTCTCGACGTTCTCGGGGGCGTTCACAGTGCTCACAGTTCTCCAGCGGCATCGACCGCCGCGGCGACGATCGCCGGGTCGGTGCGGGTCTCGGGGGCGTCGGCCTCGACGGGAGCTCCGGCGCGGCGGGAAGCGGACAGGTGCAGGTCACCGACCCCGGTGCGGCGCACGAGATCGACGACGTCGGCAGGACGGACCCCGCCCCCGGCGCACACGTCCATGAGGTCCTCGGAGGCCTCGACCATGGCGGCGAGGTCCTCGGCGCCGTCCAGCGCGCGGGCGGCGCCTCCGGAGCTGAGGACGCGGTGGATCCCGAGGCCGAGCAGCGTCCGCATGGCCTCGACGCGGTCGGCGCGGGTCGCCATCGCGTCCAGGGCGCGGTGGACGGTGAGGGTCACGCCGCGCAGCGCGTCGCTCCCCGCGCCCAGGGCGCCGTCGCGGATCGTCTCGATCGCCGGGAGGTCCAGCTCCCCGGAGGGGGTCAGAGCCCCGAGCACCACGCCGGCGGCTCCCGCGCCGACGGACTCCGCGGCCTGCCGGGCCATCAGCGCGATCTCCTCCGTCGAGTACGCGAACTCCTGGGGATGATCCAGGAAGTCCCCGCGCTCTGCTCGGGAGCGGATCAGCACGTGCACGTCGAAACGGGGCTTCGCGTCGCGGGCGGCGACCAGGGCGGCGGCGCGTCGTGCGCACTGCTCGACCAGGTCGGGCGACGGCGTGAGCCCTCCGCGGGAGAGGTCCGTGCACAGCTCGACCCGATCGGCTCCGGCCTGCGCGGCGACCTCGAGCCCGGCGAGGTCCTCGACGGCGATCTCGACGGCGACGCTCATCGGCCACCCTCCTGTCGGTCCTGTCGGTCCTGTCGGTCCTGTCGGTCCTGTCCGTCCTGTCCGTCCTGGTGGCCCGCCGGATCGGCGTCGCGCCGCGCTGTGCGCACGAGGCGGCGCGGTCCGGGCAGGGGCAGGTGCTCATGCAGGTCGCTGCGCTCACCGCTGGCGCGCACGCGCCCGTCGGCCACCGCGGTCTCCCACTCCAGGTCCCCGGCGACCAGTGACAGCCAGGTCGCGGCGTCGGTCTCGACCACGGCCGGCGGGGTGCCGCGGGTGTGCCGGGTGCCGGCGATCGCCTGGACCGCGGCGTAGGGAGGGACGCGCAGCTCCACGGCCCCGCCGGGGAACTCCTCCGCGAACATCTCCAGGGTGTGACGGACCGCCGGAGCGAGGACAGAGCGGCCGGCGCCGTCCGGAGCGGTCGCCCAGGCGGCCAGGGCGCCGCGCCCCGCCTCGGGATCGGTGCGACGGGTCACCACGTCAGTCGGTCGCCCCGGGGAGCAGATCGTGGACGGCGATGGTGTCGGACCGGTCCGGACCGACGCCGATCGCGCTGATCCGGCAGCCGGCGAGCTCCTCGAGACGCAGCACGTAACTGCGCGCGTTCTCGGGCAGCTCCTCGAAGGTCCGCGCCTCGGAGAGGTCCTCGGTCCAGCCGGGGAGGGTCTCGTAGACCGGGGTCGCGTGGTGGAAGTCGGTCTGCGTCATCGGCATCTCGCGGTGGATCGTGCCGTCCACGTCGTAGCCGGTGCAGATGGGGACCTCGTCGATGCCGGTGAGCACGTCGAGCTTGGTCAGCACGATGTCGGTGAAGCCGTTGATGCGCACGGCGTGGCGGATCATCAGCGCGTCGTACCAGCCGCAGCGGCGCGGGCGACCGGTGTTCACGCCGACCTCGCCGCCCACCTTCTGCAGGTACTCGCCCCACTTGTCCTCGAGCTCGGTGGGGAACGGGCCGGCGCCCACGCGAGTGGTGTAGGCCTTGACGATCCCGATCACGCTGTCGACCCGCGTGGGGCCGATGCCGGTGCCCGTGCAGGCGCCGCCCGCGGTGGGGTTGGAGCTGGTCACGAAGGGATAGGTGCCGTGGTCGACGTCCAGGAACGTGGCCTGCCCGCCCTCCATGAGCACCACCTCGTCGCGGTCCAGGGCGTCGTTCAGCAGCACCGTGGTGTCGACGACCATCGGGCGCAGCCGCTCCGCGTACGACAGCAGGGTCTCGACGGTCTCGTCGACCTCGACGTCGCGGCGGTTGTAGATCTTGACCAGCACCTCGTTCTTCTGGCGCAGGGCGCCTTCGACCTTCTGGCGCAGGATCGAGGCGTCGAAGAGGTCCTGGACGCGGATGCCGAGGCGGCCGATCTTGTCCATGTAGGCCGGGCCGATGCCGCGACCGGTGGTGCCGATCGCCCGCTTGCCCAGGAAGCGCTCGGTGACCTTGTCCAAGGTCTGGTGGTAGGGGGCCACGACGTGGGCGTTGGCACTGATCCGCAGGCGGGAGGTGTCCACGCCGCGGGCCTCGAGCACCCCGATCTCCTCGAAGAGGGCCTCGAGGTTGACCACCACGCCGTTGCCGATCACCGGGGTCACCTGCGGGGAGAGGATCCCTGCGGGGAGCAGCTTGAGCTCGAACTTCTCCCCGTCGACGACCACGGTGTGGCCGGCGTTGTTGCCTCCGTTGGGCTTGACGACGTAGTCGACGCGCTCACCGAGGAGGTCGGTGGCCTTGCCCTTCCCCTCGTCGCCCCACTGGGCTCCGACGATCACGACGGCGGGCATGGCAACTCCTGGGCAGGCTGGACAGGTCGCGTGGATCGTACCAACCGGTGCTGGGTCGCCGACGTGCCCGGCCGCAGGCGGTGAAAAGCCTCATGCCCCGGGGACCGCACCCGCTGCCTCGGCCCGACACGCCGCCCTGACCCACCGGCGCGGGAGAGGAGCCCCCCACCCGCGCAGGAGCGGGAGCGGGCAGAGAGGCGAGCTCGGTGCGCGGGGCGCCGGCGTGAGATCAGCCCAGCAGCGTCGGGTCGGCCTCGCGCAGGAAGTCGGTGACGCGGTCCGCCTCGGTCTGGTCGCCGAGTCGCTTGGAGGTCTCCCCCAGCATGGCGAGAGCGCGCAGGAAGCCGCGGTTCGGGGCGTGGGCGGCAGGGATGGGACCCTGGCCCCGCCAGCCGGCGCGGCGCAGGGCATCGAGCCCGCGGTGGTAGCCGGTGCGGGCGTACGCGTAGGCGGCGACCACGTCGCCGTCCTCGAGCGCATCCTGGGCGAGCGTGGCCCAGGCCAGGGGCGAGTCGAGGTGGCGGGCCGCGATGTCGGCGGGCTCTCCCTCGACCAGCTCCTCGGCCACCTGCACGTCCACGAAGTCGTCGGGCAGTCGGGTCTCCGGGATGCCGAGCAGGTTCCCGCTGGTGAGGTTATCGGTACGATCAGCCATGAAAGCATCGTAGGCGGTGCCGCCCGATGACCTCATGATCAGATTGAATCGCCCATGTCACACACGCAGGACGGCTCCGAGCTCCTCACCGGGCCCGGCGCAGGAGGACTCCTCCGCTCGGCCGTCGGCAACTCCGGCGGCGTGCTGCACAGCTGGCAGCTCGATCACGTCGATCATCGTCCGGGCCGCAGCACCAAGGCGCTCTACCGCACGATGGTCGCGTGGCCCGAGCTCGACGGCCCGCAGGCCCCGGCGCGGGAGGAGCTCTTCGGGGCGAGCGCCCACATCGGGGAGCGCGAGAAGAACCTCTACGTCGCCGAGCAGACCCTGGTGATGACCGACGGGGACATCAATGTGCGTGTCTGGCGCTACCCCCACGATCCGTGGCTGCCGATGCTGCCCCAGGTCTGCTACCCGGACATCGTCGGCCGCACGCTGCACGACCTCGGCGTGACCCTGGGGGCCGACCCCTCGGAGCCGATCGCGATCGACGTCGTCTCCTACCGTCCCGGGCGCCGCGCCGTGCTGCGCGCCTCGCAGGGTGAGAGTGCCGTGTACCTCAAGGTGATGCAGCCCCATCGCAGCGGCGAGATCGTGGATCGCCACCAGCGTCTGCTCGCCGCCGGGGTGCCGGTGCCCGAGGTGATCGCCCACCACGACGGGCTGGTCGTGCTCGCGGAGCTGCCCGGTCGGCCGCTGTCCCGCGCCGTCATCGACGAGGGCGTGGAGTCCTGCCGCGCCGAGGACCTGGTGGCCCTGCTCGACCGCCTGCCGGCCTCGATGTACTCGCTGCCGCTGCGCGCGCCGTGGACCGACTCCGTCGAGTTCTACGCCGGGATCGTCAGCTCCTCGGTCCCCTCGCTCGGTCCGCGCCTGGACGCCCTGGTGCGGGCGATCCGGGACGGGCTGGCCGATCTCGAACGGCGCATGGACATGCGTCCGCACGACGTGGTGCACGGGGACTTCTACGAGGCCCAGGTCTTCGTGCAGGACGGCAAGGTGGTCGGGGTCCTGGACATCGACACCGTCGGCCCCGGCCGCCGCGCCGACGACCTGGCCTGTCTCCTCGCCCATCTCAGCGTCCTGGCCGACTACGGCAACGCGGGGCGGATCGAGCGCTCGATGCAGGAGCGGGTCGAGACGGCGATCCACAGCTGGCACGACACCTTCGTCGAGCGGGTGGATCCCACCGAGCTCGCGCTGCGCTCCGCCGGGGTGGTCCTCTCCCTGGCCACCGGCCCGCATCGGCAGCAGGAAGCGGCCTGGGAGGCGGCCACCGAGGCGATCGTGCGGGTCGCCGAGGAATGGGTCGCCGAGGCGCGACGGTCGGCGGCCCGCCGCCACGAGGCGACCGCGGCCCGGGAGGCGACGGGAGTCCGCTCCCCCGGCGCCGCCGCCGGCGGGACGACGCCGACCGGACAGCGGCCCGCCGACGCGCTCCCCCCGACCCAGGGGCCGACGGGAGTGCGCCAGGTGCCCGCGCAGCGCTCGGTGCCGCCGGTGCAGCGGACCGGGCCCGGTCCGTCGGTCGCTCCGGCGCACGACGCTCCTGCTCCCGCCCAACGGTCGGGGCCGCCGCGCAGCTCGGACGCCCAGCGCTCCGGTCCGTGGCAGCAGTCGGCGCCGGCGCAGCACTCCGCACCGACCCAGCAGCGAGCGCCGGTCCAGCAGCAAGCAGGGGTCCAGCAGCAAGCGGGTGTCCAGCGCTCGGCGTCGGCACCGCACGAGGCACCGGCCCCACAGCACGCACCGGTCCCGCACGCCGCCTCGGCGCCGCAGCAGGCGTCGGCTCCGCAGCAGGCGTCGGCTCCGCAGCAGGCGTCGGCTCCGCAGTCGGCCCCCGCGCCGTACTCGGCACCGCCCGAGCACACCGCTCCCCCGACGCAGCAGTCGGCGACGCAGCGGCCAGGACAGCCGGGACAGACACAGCAGTCAGGGCCGCAGCCACCGGCAGCCCAGCACCAGGGGACGCAGCACGGGGCGTCCGACGAGCCGACGCCGACGACGCAGCCGCTGCCGCCGCAGGGAGCGCCCGGCGCAGCGCGCCCTGGGGACGACGGCGACGACTCCCCCACTCAGGAGCGCAGGATCGATCAGGTCCTGCCGCGCTGAGGCGCGAGGCTGCACCCCTGCCTGCTGTGCCACCATCGGGGCATGCGTGCAGTGCTCCAGAGAGTCGACGGTGCCCAGGTCGAGGTCGAGGGCGAGGTGGTCGGCGCCGTCGAGGGCGAAGGGCTGCTCGCCCTGGTCGGCGTGACCCACGAGGACGGCCCCGACCAGGTGGCCGTCCTCGCGCGCAAGATCTGCGAGCTGCGCATCCTCGAGGGCGAGCGCTCGGTGCTCGATGCCGGAGCGCAGGTCCTCGTCGTCTCCCAGTTCACGCTCTACGGCGAGACCCGCAGGGGACGGCGTCCCTCGTGGAGCGCCGCCGCCCCCGGCCCGGTCGCGGAGCCGCTCGTCGAGCAGGTCGTGGAGGCGATCCGCGCCCGCGGCGTCACCGTGGGGACCGGGCGCTTCGGCGCGCACATGCGGGTGGGCCTGACCAACGACGGCCCCTTCACGGTGCTCGTCGAGGCCTGATCGGCGCAGGAACCAGGCACAGGAACCGGGCGCAGGAGCCGGGCGCTGGGACAGCGCCTCAGCGCAGCAGCATGGCGGCGAGCTCGTCGACGGTGGCGGCGAACGGCAGATCGGCCGTGCGCTCCGGCGCGCCGCCGTATCCCCATCCCACCAGGACGGCGGGCAGCCCGTGCGCCGCAGCGCCCTCGGCGTCGTGCAGCCGGTCACCGACCATCACAGCCCGGGCGGGCGCCGCGCGGCCGGCCCTCGCGCCGCTCTCAGCTCCAGCGTCCTCGTCCAGCCCGTCGGCCGCCGGGACCCCCAGTCGCTGCAGGACGCTGCCGATCACCGCCGTCTTGTCGGTGCGACCGACGGTCCTGTCGGTGCCGCCGATCAGCGCGAAGCGGTCGGCGAGGCCCTGATGCTCCAGGAGCCGACGGGCGGTGGTCTCGAGCTTGTTGGTCGCGACCGCCACCGTGCGCCCCGCCGCGGTGAGCGCCTCGACCAGGTCGGTGACGCCCGGATAGGGGGTGGCGGTGTGGACGCCGGCTGCCCGGTAGCGCTCGACGTAGACCCGGCGGAGCTGCTCGGAGCGGTGCTCGCTCAGGCCGAGCGTGTCGCGGAAGGAGTCCTCCAGCGGCGGGCCGAGGAAGGTGCGCAGCACGGACTGCGGGGGCAGGGGCTCGCCGCACTCGGCGAAGGCCTCGGCGAGGGCGTCGAGGATCCCGGGGCCGGAATCCACGATGGTGCCGTCGAGGTCGAGGAGGACAACGGGGATCTCGGCGAGATCCCCAGGGGCGGAGGCAGGAGCGCTCATGACCGAGACGGTACCGGCGCCGGGCCCTCGCCCGGGCTCCGTCTCGGGGCGGGATCCTCGGGCGGCTCCGACGCCGGGCGGCACCTCCGGCCCTCCCGTGCGCCGCGGCGCGGATGAGCCGGACATGCATGCCGCGACGCGCCCGCGTACGCTGGGGCCATGACCTACACACTCGTGCTGCTCCGCCACGGCGAGAGCGACTGGAACGCGAAGAACCTGTTCACCGGCTGGGTCGACGTGGCCCTCACCGAGAAGGGCCGCCAGGAGGCCACGGAGGGCGGTGACCTCCTCAAGGAGGCCGGCATCCTGCCCGACGTCGTGCACACCTCGCTGCAGCGCCGCGCCATCATGACCGCGAACCTCGCGCTGGACGCCGCGGACCGCCACTGGATCCCCGTCAAGCGCGACTGGCGCCTCAACGAGCGCCACTACGGCGCACTGCAGGGCATGGACAAGGCCGAGATCCGTGAGAAGTACGGCGAGGAGCAGTTCATGGCCTGGCGCCGCTCCTACGACACCCCGCCGCCCGAGATCGAGTTCGGCTCCGAGTTCTCCCAGGACCAGGACCCGCAGTACGCGGACCTCGGTGAGCAGCTGCCGAAGTCCGAGTGCCTCAAGGACGTCGTCGAGCGCTTCCTCCCCTACTGGGAGGAGGGCGTCAAGCCCGACCTCGTCGAGGCCAAGGTCGTGCTGATCGCCGCGCACGGCAACTCGCTGCGCGCGCTCGTGAAGTACCTCGACGGCATCTCCGACGAGGAGATCTCCGGGCTCAACATCCCCACCGGCCAGCCGCTCGTCTACGAGCTCGACGAGAGCTTCCGGCCCGTGGAAGCAGGCGGGCGCTACCTCGACCCGGTCGCCGCGAAGGCCGCCGCCGAGGCCGTCGCCAACCAGGGCAAGAAGTGATCTGACCTCCGACCCTCGACGGCGCCCCCGCCCAGCGGCGGGGGCGCCGTCGTGCGCGGAGTCCACGGGCCCCGACCCGGGGACCGCCGCGGCGCGGCCCACATCCGTCAGCCGCGGGGCGCTACCGTGAGCCGTATGACAGAGCGCCGTGCCGACCCGTTCGAGATCCTCGGCGACCCGCCGGTCGCCGTCCGCGCCCAGGAGGAGCTCGCCGCGGCCGACGTCGCTGCCATGCTGACCGCCCCCTCCCGCGCCGCCCTGTTCGACCTGCTCGGCATCACCGGGGTCGACGCGGCCGAGCTGGCCCCGCTCGCGGACGCCGCGACGGAGGACGCCGAGCTGCTCGCCGAGGTCACGACGATCGCGAACTCGCTGCGGTCGGCGGCGGGCCTCGAGACCCCGGCCGCCGACCTGGATGCGCACAAGGAGCGGCACGACGCCCTCCAGCAGCGCCTGGCCCCCGGCGAGGGGCTCCTGCCGATCCTCGGCTTCCTCGTGTCCACCGCGACGGCACGGGCCTGGCACGCCGCGCGAGGGCTCGAGGAGACGTCCTCCTGGCACGTGCTGGCCGACCTCGGACAGCAGATGCGCGTGCACCGTGCGGGCACGGACCTCCTGGGCCTGCACCAGCTGAACTGGGTGGCCTCCAACTGGGCCGGCCGCCTGGTGCATCTGGGACGCCTGCAGTTCGACATCGGCCGACGACGCCTCGCACGGCTTGAGCAGGGCGCCGAGCGCACCGCGCAGGACGAACCCCGGCGCTGGGTGATCGGCACCCACATCCCCGCCACCGGACCGCTGGATCCCGCCTCCGTCGAGGAGTCCTTCGCCGCGGCGACCACGTACTTCACCCGGCACTACGCGGATCTCGGCGCGGACCGCTCCGCGCGGGAGCCGCGCTTCGGCCACGAGTTCGTGTGCGACTCCTGGCTGCTCAGCGACGAGTTCCCCGAGATCGTCGGCGCGGAGTCCAACCTCGCCCGGTTCGCCGGTCTCTGGGAACGCATCGGCACCGATCCCGACGGCGCCGACGGCGCGCTCTTCTTCGTCTTCGGCAGGCGCCCGCCGGTGGACCCGGCCGCGCTGCCCCGGCGCACACGGCTCGAGGAAGCGGTCGCCGAGCGCCTGGCCGACGGCCGCGGCTGGACCAGCGGGAGCGGCCGCCTGCTGCGCTGACGGGTCAGGGCTGACGGGGCAGGTCAGGTCAGAAGAGAGTCTCGCCCGCGTCGTAGCGGTCCAGCACGTCGTCGAACGCCGTTCCGAGGTCGATCCCGCGCGCCATCGAGACGGAGTACGCGGTGCGCGTGATCGCGAAGCCGATCTGCACGGCGAGCATCGCGCGCTCGTGCGCATCCTCCCCCTCGTAGGCCTCGGTGAGCGCCTCGACCATCTCCGTCTGCACCGAGAGCAGGTTCCCCGCGGAGAGGGAGTGCAGCTTCGGCTCCTTGGCCATGACCTTCTTCTTGAGATCCCTCAGCTCCGGGTCGAAGGGCGCGGCGGAGATCGCCTCCCTCAGCACCAGGCGCAGCGCCTGCTGGGGGCCCACCTCCTCGATCCGGTGGCGCAGCCCGTCGGCGACGTCCGCGTCACCGGCGCTGAGCACCCCGAGGATCGCGGACTCCTTGGTGGACCAGTGGTTGAAGAAGGTGCGGGTGGAGACCCCGGCACGCTGGGCGATCGCCTCCGCGGTGACGCCGCCGAGCCCGTGCTCGTGGACGAGCTCGAGGGCGGCGCGGTGCATGGCGATGCGGGACTGGCGCTTCTTCTTCTCGCGCAGCCCCTCTGTCCGGTCGGTCTCGGCGCGGTCCGCCCCAGCACGGTCGGTCCCGGTCAGCTCGGTCTCGGTCAGCTCGTCGTTCACGGACCCATCGTAGGTCCGACAGATCACAAAATCTGCACTCAGTGCAATAGTGCATTCACTGCACCGCTTGGATAGAGTGATCCGGTCGAGCCCACTGGCGTGCTGCGGCCCTCGGACGCCTCCCGGCGCCCGCCGACACCGTTCCGTCCCCGCAACTCTCATCCGAGGAGCTCAGTGAGCACCACACAGTCCACCCCACCCGCCACCGCGCCTGCCGGCGCCACCGGACCCGCCGCCTTCACCGGCCTGGACCGTCAGGGCAAGCTCGTCTTCGTCGGCCTCATGCTCGGCATGTTCGTGGCCTCCCTCTCCCAGACCGTCGTCGGCCCCGCGATGCCGCGCATCGTCGCCGAGCTCGGCGGAGTGGAGCACTACAACTGGATCGCGACCGCCGCGATGCTGGTCTCGGCCGTGGCGGTGCCGGTGGTCGGCAAGCTCTCCGACCTCTACGGGCGTCGCTGGTTCTACCTCGGCGGCCTCGCCGTGTTCATGCTCGGCGCCGTCCTCGCGGGCCTGGCGCAGGGCTTCTGGTTCCTGGTCTTCGCCCGCGCCGTGCAGGGCCTCGGGATGGGCACCCTGATGCCGCTGTCGCAGACCATCATCGGCGACATCATCCCGCCCCGTCAGCGCGGCAAGTACCAGGGCATCATGGGCGCCGTCTTCGGCGTGACCTCCGTGGCCGGCCCGCTCATCGGCGGTGCCGTCACCGACCACCTGGGCTGGCGCTGGGCGTTCTTCCTCACCCTCCCCATCGGCGTGGCCGCCTTCGCCTTCATCCTGAGGTTCCTGCACCTGGAGAAGTCCGATCAGCACGGCAAGGTCGACTACGCGGGCATCCTCACCCTCACCCCCGGGCTGGTCATCGGCCTGCTCGCGACCACCTGGGGCGGCGGCGACTACGCCTGGACCTCCCCCGTGATCCTGGGGATGTACGCGATCGCAGCCCTGTTCCTCATCGCCTTCGTGGTCATCGAGACCAAGGTCGCCGAGCCGCTGCTGCCGCTGAAGCTCCTGCTGCGCCCGATCGTCGCCCTCTCGGTCGCCGCCTCCTTCGCGATCGCGGTCGCGATGTTCGGCGCGATCATCTACATCCCGGTCTACGCGCAGGGGGTGATGGGCGTCTCGGCCACCAACTCCGGGATGATCCTCGTCCCCCAGTCCGTGGCCATGATCCTCACCTCGATCGTGGTGGGGCTGCTGATCTCCCGCACCGGGCGCTACAAGCCGTTCCTGCTGCTGGGCGGCGTGGTGATGGTGATCGGCTACGGCCTGCTGGCGAGCCTGTCCTACGGCGACTCCCAGTGGCACCTCACCCTGGCGATGATCGTGATCGGCCTGGGCCTGGGCCTGTCGATGCAGGTGTACACCCTGGTGGTGCAGAACGCGGTCGCACGGCGCGAGCTGGGCACCGCGACCGCCGCGATCCAGTTCTTCCGCAACATCGGCTCGACCGTCGGCACCGCGGTGCTGGGCACCGTGATGACGGCCTCCATGAGCACCGCGATCCCGGCGAAGATCTCGGAGCTGCCCGCGGAGCAGCTCGCCACGCTGCAGGCCTCCGGGAGTGAGCTGGATGCGACCACGCTCGAGAACGCCGTGCTGGATCCCTCCGCCCTCGACCAGCTGCCCGCCTTCCTCGTGGAGCCGATCCGCAGCGGCATGAGCGATGCGATGCACTCGGTGTTCCTCGCCGCCGTGCCTTTCGCCGTCGCGGCACTGCTGCTCTCGCTGTTCATCAAGCACGTGCCGCTGCGTGAGACCGTCGAGACCGCCGAGGAGCAGACCACCCGGGCAGGGGTCGAGGCAGCCGCCGGGCTGGGCGGCACGGGCACCGAGCCGGAGGATCTCCACCCGCGCACCGGACCGATCCCCGTGGTCGGATCCGGTCAGGAGGGGACCCTGCTGGAGGACGACGCGCAGGACGACCTCGCGCAGGACGAGACGTCGGACCGCGCCGAGGACCTGATCGACGGGGCCCCGCAGCGGGCGGACGCCGATCGCGAGCCGGTCCCCGCCCCCGAGCGCTGACCCGGCCCGGACCCTCCGGACGACCCCCGACACCGCCTCCCGGCGTCGGGGGTCGCCCCATGCCCGCTCCGTCGGGGCTCCGCAGCCTCGCGTGAAAAGATGACCCCATGCTGCTGACCGATCACTTCCCGCCCCCGATGCCCGCACCCCTCCACGGTCTGCTGACCACGCGGGTGCCCATCGAGGCGGACGTCGCGCCGGTCACAGCACTCGCCACGGCGGCCCTGCGCCGCCACACCCCGGGCGCGACGGCCGACGAAGCCGCGCTGCGCTCCCGCCTGGTGGGCCTGAAGTCCTGGGCGCGACGGCAGGTGGTGGTGGTGCCTCTCGCCGAGGACGGCGGCCCGAGCGCCGACCGGCCCCCGATCGCGTGGATCGCCGTCGAGGACCGTGCCACCGGTCGCAGCGACGTCCAGTTCGAGATCGCGGCCGACGCCCCGGCGCGCGACGCGCTGGCCGCCTCCCTGCTGGACTGGGCGGTCGAGGTCGGAGGCTCCTTCGCGCGAGCCCGCGGGGTCGAGAGCACCCAGCTGGACACCGACACGAACGAGCTGGACACGGACAAGTCCCGGTTGCTCGGCGAGTCCGGGTACGAGATGGTCCGGACCTGGCTGCACATGCGCCGCCCCGTCGCCGCGGAGGAGGCGACGAGCCTTCCCGCCCCACGGGAAGGGACGCGGGTGCGTCCCGTCCACCGCCATGACTCCGGGCTGCCGGTCTCGCAGGACGTGCGCACCGTGCACCGGATGCTCGAGGAGTCCTTCGCGGACCACTTCAACTCCTATCGGGAGTCCTTCGCCGAGTTCGTCCAGCGCCTCATCGAGAGCCCGGAGGAGGCCGGCTGGGACCAGTGGTGGATCGCCGAGATCGAGCGGGACGGGCGGTGGCTGCCCGCCGGCGGCCTCGTCGCCGTGCCGACCGCCGCCACGGCGACCCGCGGCGAGGGCACCTATCTCGAGTACCTCGGGGTCCACCGCACCGCCCGCGGGCACGGCATCGCGAAGTCCCTGCTGCACACCGCGGTGAGCGACGCGGCCGAGCGGGGTCGCACCCACGTCGACCTCGAGGTCGACGCCGACTCCCCCACCGGCGCCGACGGCCTGTACTCGGCGATGGGATGGGAGACCTTCGAGCGCACGCAGTCCTGGCACTCCTCTGCGCCCTCGCACCCCTCGCGCCTGCTCGAGCCGCCGCCGGCCTGATCTCCGCACCACCCGCGGGCTGCGCGCAGGGCTCAGGCCGCCGCGGTCACTCCCATTCGATGGTCCCCGGGGGCTTCGAGGTGATGTCGAGGGTGACGCGGTTGATCTCGCTGACCTCGTTGGTGATGCGGGTGGAGATGCGCGAGAGCACGTCGTAGGGCACCTTGGCCCAGTCGGCGGTCATGGCGTCGTCGCTGGTGACCGGGCGCAGCACGATCGGATGGCCGTAGGTGCGCCCGTCACCCTGCACGCCCACGGAGCGCACGTCCGCCAGCAGCACCACCGGGCACTGCCAGATCGTGCGGTCCAGGCCCGCGGCGGTGAGCTCGGCGCGGGCGATCGCGTCGGCCTCACGGAGGATCTCCAACCGCTCGTGGGTGACCTCGCCGATGATGCGGATGCCGAGTCCGGGCCCCGGGAAGGGCTGGCGCCAGACGATGTCGTCCGGCAGACCCAGCTGGGAGCCGACGGCGCGGACCTCGTCCTTGAACAGGGTGCGCAGCGGCTCGACCAGCTCGAAGGAGAGGTCCTCGGGCAGCCCGCCCACGTTGTGGTGGCTCTTGATGTTCGCCGCGCCGTCCCCGCCCCCGGACTCGACCACGTCCGGATAGAGAGTGCCCTGGACGAGATACGCAGGAGAGGCGGCGCTGACGTGCGCGTCGGCGCCTTCGCCCTCCACGACGCCCTGCTCGCGCAGGATGTCGGCCTGGGCGCGCTCGAAGGTGCGGATGAACTCGCGGCCGATGATCTTGCGCTTGGCCTCGGGGTCGGTCACGCCCTCGAGGGCGGCGAGGAACTGCTGCTCGGCGTCGACCATGACCAGCTTCGCGCCGCCGGTCGAGTCGCCGAAGGCCTTCTCGATCTGTGCGGACTCGTCCTGGCGCATGAGGCCGTGGTTCACGTACACGCAGGTGAGGCGGTCGCCGATCGCGCGCTGCACGAGCGCGGCGGCCACCGCGGAGTCGACGCCTCCGGAGAGCGCGCAGATCGCGGAGCCCTCGCCGACCTGGGCACGGATCCGCTCGACCTGCTCCTCGATGACGTTGCCGGTGGTCCAGGTGGGCTCGATGCCGGCGCCGCGGTGGAGGAAGTTCTCGAGCACCTCCTGGCCGCGATCGGAGTGGCCCACCTCGGGGTGCCACTGCACCCCGTAGAGCTGCCTGTCGGTGTTCTCGAAGGCGGCGACAGGGCTCGCCGAGGAGGTCGCGACGACCGAGAAGCCGGTGGGAGCCGCGGTCACGGAATCGCCGTGGCTCATCCACACGTTCTGGTCGAGGTCCTGCGCGGCGAGCAGGCTCGAGGAACCGTCCACGCTGGCCAGGCGGGTGGCGCCGTACTCGCGCACGCCCGTCGGCGCGACGGTGCCGTCCAGGGCGGCGGCCATCGACTGGAAGCCGTAGCAGAGGCCGAGGACGGGCACGCCGGCCTCGAGCAGCGCCGGGTCCAGGCGCGGCGCGCCCTCGGCGTAGACGGAGCTGGGCCCGCCAGAGAGGATGATCGCGCGGGGCTGCTTGGCGAGGATCTGCTCCGTCGGCATCGAGTGCGGGACGATCTCGGAGTAGACCCGTGCCTCGCGCACGCGGCGGGCGATGAGCTGTGCGTACTGGGCGCCGAAGTCGACGACGAGGACGGGGCGCTGGTCGGTGTCGTTCACCCGGCCGAGTCTACGTGGCGGGCCGACGCCCGGGCGCTGCGGTCCGGCAGCGCGGGGCACGATCCTCGTCACGCCCGGACGCTGCGGCCCGGCCACGCCGTCCTGCGGCGCCGGAGCGCCGCGCGACGAGAGGTCAGCCGCGCGCGCCGTCCTGCAGGGTGGGCCGACGTTCGAGGTCAGACTCGACGGCCTGGTGGGTCCAGCGCTCGCCGAAGAAGGACAGCACCGGGATCACACCGAAGAGCATCAGCAGCAGCATCCGGGGCAGGGCCCAGCGCATCTTCATCCACAGGTCGAAACCGAGGACCACGTAGACCATGTAGATCAGGCCGTGGATCGGGGACCACACGGAGGAGACCTGCTCCCAGAACGGCGAGGTCGAGGTGAACCAGGCATCCCCGCCGTAGACGCCGTAGCGCATGCTCATGATCGCCACCAGGACCAGCAGGGCGATGCCCTCCACGATGGAGGCCACGCGGAAACGGGCGAAGGAGGTCCTGCAGGAGACTTCGTCGAGGGGGCGGGGAGCGGGCACGGGTCACACGTCCTTGTCGGGGGTAGGGCCGGCCGTCGGAGAGGCGGCCGGAGTGGAGGGGAGGCCGACGGCGGTCGGGGCCAGGGAGCGCTCAGCCCCGGCGTCGGAGGCGGCATGGGAGGTTCGGGCCGGATCGTCACCGGCGCCGCCGGGTTCCTCGGCGAGCATGGCCTTAATCGTCTCGCGGCGCTCGGCGATCTCGTCGAGGTGGGCGGCGCGCACGGACCGCCACCACAGGTACAGGAAGAAGACGCCGAACATGACCCACTGCAGCGAGTAGCCGATGTTCTGCCAGTCCAGACCGCGGGAGAACTCGGACTCCGCCGCAGGCAGCGGCCGCAGGCCACCGCTCGGCTCGCCGAGCGAGACGTAGCCGGCGTACATCGGGGAGCCCCATTCGTTGACCAGCAGCGGGGTCGAGATCTCGCCCACGGCGCCGCCGTTGACACCGCCCGAGGCGGCCTCGCTGGCCTCCAGCCGGCCGGAGATCTCGACCGTTCCCGTCGGGGGCGCGGGGGCGAGGTCGGGATCAAGCTGTCCGTCGGCCCCGGCGAGCTCCTCGGCGGGCATCCAGCCCCGCGCGACCGGGAGCCGCGCCTCGGTGCCGTCCTCGAGCTCGACGAGCAGCGCGGAGACGACGAGCACCGCGTCGGTGCCGTCGATGTTCCGCCCCGGCACGACGACCTGCTCCCCCGGCACGTAGCTGCCGTCGGCCGTGACGATGTCGCCGACGATCGCATTGGTCACGGGGTCGCCGACGCCGATCACCTGGCGGAGGTCGCCGAGCTGCTCGGAGCCGGCGGCCTTGTCCGTGATCGCGCGATGCGCGCGCTCCCACTGCCAGCTCGCGAGCAGACCGCACACGAGCGTCGCCACCACCATCAGGGCGAGCAGTCCCAGGAAGCGGGGACGGAGGGCGACGTGGAGCATGCCTCCATGGTACGAGCCGTGACCGGGGCGGCCCCTGGGCGGCGACCTCTCTCACACACCGGTCCGCGGCGCGTCTCACACCCCGGTCCGCGGCGCGGGCGCTCCCCGCGCCCTCGACCGGTATCGGGGACCGACGGTCCCGCCCCCCTCAGGAGCGGCGCGCCTATGCTGGGGGTGTGTCCCAGAGTGTGTATATCGCCAGCCCGGAGGGGATGACCGGCAAGTCGATGGTGGCGTTCGGTCTCCTCGAAGCCCTCGCCTCCCAGTCGGACCGTGTCGGGGTGTACCGCCCCGTGGTCAAGGCCGACCGGGCGCGCGACTACGCCGTCGACCTCCTCACCAGCCACCCCGCGGTCGAGCAGTCCTACGAGGACGCGATCGGGGTGGACCACCAGCTGGTGATCTCGGATCCCGACGCCGCGCACGAGCGGATCCTCGCCCGCCACCGTGAGCTCACCGAGCGGTACGCGGTGCTCGTGGTGCTCGGCTCGGACTACGACGATCTCGCCAATCCCACCGAGCTGTCGTTCAACGCCGAGGTCGCAGCCAACATGGGCGCTCCCGTGGTGATCGTGCTGTCCGGTCTGGATCGCAGCCCCGACCAGATCTCCGCGCTGGCCGCGGTCTCCGTCGGGGAGTTCGGCGGACACCACGCGCTGCCGATCGCGGTGGTCGTCAACCGTGCCGACCCCGAGTCGCTGGACGCGGTGCGCACGGCCGTCACGGCGAAGGTGCCCGACACCCTGGTCACCGCGATCCCCGAGAACCCCGTGATCATGGCGCCCACCGTGCAGGAGCTGAAGGACGCGGTCTCCGGCTCCCTGCTGCAGGGCAATCCCGAGTGGATGGACCGGGTGGCGATCGGCACCGTCGTCGCCGCGATGAGCCTGCCCAACGTCCTCTCGCGCCTGACCGAGAACTGCACCGTGATCGCTCCCGGCGACCGCTACGACCTGCTGCCGGGCCTGGTCATGGCGCAGCAGTCCGGCACCTTCCCCGCCCTGTCCTCGATCGTCCTGACCGGGGGCTATGACGTCCCGGAGGCGGTGGGCCGGCTGATCTCGGGCGTGCAGCAGGATCTGCCGATCATCACCACGGAGCTGTCCACCTTCGACACCGCCGTGCAGGTCGCGAAGTCCCGGGGCCGTCTCAACGTCGGCAGTCCGCAGAAGATGGACGCCGCGCGACGAGCCGTCGCCGAGCATCTGCCGGTTCCCGATCTGCTGGCGTCCCTCGAGGTGAGCCGCAGCGAGGTCGTCACCCCGATGATGTTCGAGTTCGAGCTGCTCGCCCGCGCCCGCGGGGAGAAGAAGACCATCGTCCTGCCCGAGGGGGACGACCCCCGGATCATCGCGGCCGCCGAGTCCATTCTCGCCCGGGGCGTCGCGGATCTCGTCCTGCTCGGCGAGGAGAACGGCATCCGGGCCCGCGCCTCCCAGCTCGGCCACGACATCTCCGAGGCGGTGGTGGTCTCCCCGCGCGACGAGGAGCACGTCGAGCGCTACGCCGCGGAGTACGCGCGACTGCGTGCGAAGAAGGGCGTCAGCCTCGAGCAGGCCCGGGAGAAGGTCCAGGACGTCTCCTACTTCGGCACCATGATGGTGCAGATGGGAGAGGCCGACGGGATGGTCTCCGGGGCCGTGCACTCCACCGCCCACACCATCCGCCCCTCCTTCGAGATCATCAAGACCAGGCCCGGCGCCAAGATCGTCTCCTCGGTGTTCCTGATGGCGCTCGAGGACCGTGTGCTGGTCTACGGCGACTGCGCCGTGAACCCGGATCCGACCGCCGAGCAGCTGGCGGACATCGCGGTGCAGTCCGCGGCGACCGCCGAGCAGTTCGGCGTGGACCCGCGGATCGCGATGCTCTCCTACTCGACCGGCACCTCCGGGACCGGTGCGGACGTCGACAAGGTCCGCGAGGCCACGGAGCTGGTCCGCGCGAGCTCCCCTCACCTCGACGTCGAGGGACCGATCCAGTACGACGCGGCCGTGGACGCGTCCGTGGCCAAGACCAAGCTGCCGGACTCCTCGGTGGCCGGTCGCGCGACCGTGTTCGTCTTCCCCGATCTGAACACGGGCAACAACACCTACAAAGCGGTGCAGCGCTCCGCCGGCGCGATCGCGATCGGCCCCGTCCTGCAGGGCCTGAACAAGCCGGTCAACGACCTCTCCCGCGGCGCCCTGGTGGACGACATCATCAACACCGTCGTCATCACCGCGATCCAGGCACAGGCCGAGCCGTCCGCGGCCGGCGGCGTCTGACGCCCTCCCCGACCCAGCGATCAGGAGCACACCCCCATGGCAGACCCCCAGGCCCCCCGCGTCCTCGTCATCAACTCCGGCTCCTCGTCGCTGAAGTTCCAGCTGCTGGCCCCGGCCGACGGCTCGGTCGACGCGACCGGCATCGTCGAGCGCGTCGGGCAGGACATGGGCAGCGCGAAGATCACGGCCGGGGAGCAGGAGTCGACCTTCCAGGGTCCGGTGCCGGACCACAGGGAGGCGATGCGGATCGTCGAGCAGCTCGTCGAGGAGGTCGGTCTCTCGCTGTCCGACGAGCGCATCCGCGCCGTCGGCCACCGGGTGGTGCAGGGCGGCGCCCGCTACTCGGAGCCGGTGCTCATCGACGAGCAGGTGCGCTGGGACATCAATGACCTCGGCAAGCTCGCCCCGCTGCACAACTACGCCGCGGTCGAGGGGATCGACGGCGCCACGGCACTGCTGCCGGACGTGCCCCACGTGGCGGTGTTCGACACCGCCTTCTTCACCGCTCTGCCCGAGGCGGCGTCGACCTATGCGCTGAACCGGGAGTTCGCGGAGCGGCACCGGGTCAAGCGCTACGGCGCCCACGGCACCAGTCACCAGTTCGTCTCCGAGGCGGTCTCCGCGCATCTGGCCGCCGACGGGCGCGATGTCTCGGACCTGCGCCAGATCGTGCTGCACCTGGGCAACGGCGCCTCCGCCTCGGCGGTGCGCGGCGGCTCCCCGGTGGAGACCTCCATGGGGCTCACCCCGCTCGAAGGGCTCGTGATGGGCACCCGCACGGGGGACATCGACCCGTCGATCTACCTCCACCTCCACCGCCAGGCGGGGCTCAGCGCGGAGGAGATCGACACCCTTTTGAACAGGCGCTCGGGCATGATCGGCCTGTGCGGGATGAGCGATTTCCGCGACATCACCGCTGCTGTGGAGGCCGGGGACGAGACCGCGACCCTCGCGACGGACGTGTACGTGCACCGTCTGCGCAAGTACCTGGGCTCCTACAGCTTCGTGCTCGGAGGGCTGGACGTCATCGCCTTCACCGCCGGCATCGGGGAGAACGTGCCGATGGTGCGTGAGCGGCTGCTCACGGGGCTCGAGGGCTTCGGCATCGAGCTCGACCTCGAGGCCAACGCCGCCCGAGGAGCGGGCGCGCGCGTGATCTCGACCCCGGAGTCGAGGGTCCTGGTGATGATCGTGCCCACTGACGAGGAGCTCTCGATCGCCCGCCAGGCCGCCGAGGTCGCGCGCGACGCGCAGGGGTGACCCGGGGCGAGGCCTCCGCGCTTCAGCGGTCCAGCGCTGCGAACAGCTCGCCGGCGAGCTCGTAACCGAGCTTCGTCTCCGCGAGGAACTCCTCGCGCACCGCGGGGTCGGTGATCCCGTCCAGCTGCTCGCGGTAGCCGTCCTTGACCCTCTTCGGCGCGTCGATCCCGCTGAAGTCCCACATGGTCAGCTGCTCGCGCGGCACCTGGTAGTGGCGGGCGACGAGGGCACCGATCGCCTGTCCGCCCGAGAGGTCGCCGAGGTAGCGCAGGTAGTGATGGGCCAGGAGCTGCGGCACGGTCGCCTCGCGGATGCGTCGTGCGTAGCGTTCGGTGATCGGCAGGGGCGCGTCGATCTCGGGGCCCTCGCCGAAGCGGGCGGCGAGATCATGGCGGATCGCGGCGGCGCGCGCGAGGCGGGGGTCGTGGAAGGACGCGGCGAGGGCGTCCGACGCCGCGGCCGCCTCGATCGCCTGCTCGAGCGCCTCGTACACCGGCAGGTACTGGGCGAGCAGACGCCAGTAGTCCTCCTCCGTCAGCTCCCCGCCCATGAGCCGCGTGATGAATCCGCGGCTCTCGGCCTCGGAGTGCTCCGTCCTCGTGGCTTCCCGCAGCAGGGCCGAGAAGCGCGCGGGCGCGTCGGGCACGGCCGAGTCGTCGGTCGAGTCGTGGGTCGGCGTGATGGCGATCGCCATAGAGACCTCCTCGTGCCGCCGTCGGAACGGGCGGCGTCGGCGTGGATCGATCAGAGAGGCCACTGCGAGCGACTTTCCTGACGCGCTGTCAGCTCAAATATGAGGTTCGCGGGAGGGTCGCGCAAGGCCTCGTGCGACGGAGTCCTGCCTCCAGGAGCGTTCAGCGATCCTGACACCGTCCGTCCGACACCGAGAGACCCTGCTGCGACCTGGCCTTCCAGAGCTGAAGGTGATGACCTGTGAGGAGCCGCACAGTCCGGAGGCGGCTCTCGGCCCTCGGCTCAGCGATCGGCGATCGGCGATCGGCGATCGTCCCGGATCTCGCCGGGCCTCCCGGTCCGGCCTGCAGTCGGTCATGGCCTGCGTGCGCCCTCCGTACCCTCCGTGCCGTTGCGATCCTCGGCGCCGCGCCTGTCCTCCTCGCCGTCCCGGTCCTCCTCTCCGCCTCCGCCCTCGTCACCGAGGATCGACGTGCCGCTTTCGTAGACCGAGGTGGCGGTGGAGCCCGCGTAGACCGAGGTCGGGGTGTAGACGGAGGACGAGCTCGCGTACGAGGCGCTCAGCGGATCGGAGTCCCCGGAACGCGTCGTCTCGGGCCCGTCGGGATCGTCACCGTCGGGGGTGGCGTCGCTGGGCGCAGTCCATTGCCTCTCCCGCCCGGGCCCGGGCTCGTCCGCCGCTGGGGATCCGTCCTGCGCGGGCGGCTCCGCCGGGTGGTCGACGGCGGTGAGATCCGTGGGGGTGAACACCGTGCTCAGGGAGAGCGGCTCCGACTCCGAGCTCGACGCCGGCTCCCGCTCCGGCTCTGGCTCCAGCTCCGGCTCCGACGTGGGCTCTGGCTTGGGCTCTGGTTCCGGCGCTGGCTCTGGCTTGGGCTCCAGCTCCGGCGAAGGCTCCGCGCTCCTGGCGCTCGAGGCCTCCTCCGCCACAGGCTTCCGCACTGTCGAGTCGGCGCTCGGCTCGTCCACCGGGGCCTCGTCCGCGTCGGCCGAGCCCGGGTCGCTGCTGCCCGTGCTCGCCGCAGAGGCCGCCGCCGCAGCAGCGAGGAACCCCGTCGCCGACATCTCATCGGTGAGCGGCTCCTGCGCCGCACGGCCCGTCGTCGGCGCCCCGCCCGTCGGCGCCGCGGCACCCGCCGGATCCTCACGGGAAGCGGAGCTGCGGTACCGCATCACCAGCGGGGCCGGCCGCTCGCGCTCCCTCCGCCTCTCCTCGTCCCCCGCCTGCGCCGAGTCCGGCGCACCGTCCCGCGCGGCGGTCTCCTCGGCAGGCCGCTCCTCGCGCCGCGGGGAGGGCTCCACCCGCACCCGCGGCGAGGCGCGCCGAGGCGGCTCGGCGGAGGTCTTCTCCCACGGAGCGGGAGCGTCCCGCTCCCACGGGGGCGACGAGGTCCGCGGCGAGGGACGTGCGCGCGGGGACGAGCTTCCTCCGCCCTTGCGCGACGAGCCGGTGGAGCCATCGTCCTTCCCGAGCTTGATCACGACCTGGACCACAAGGATCACCACGATGATGATCAGGAACAGGAATTCCATGAGCGCCCTCCCCCGGTCGCCGCCTCTGGAGGCACATTGTGCCAGCAGAGGAGCCCGAGCGCCGCGCCTCCCGCGGTTCGCGGGCCATCGAGCCACGGCTCGGGGCCTGCGCTCAGGGGCGGCGTCCCTCCCGCAGGATCCGGAGCGCCTCGGCCATCCCGGTCCCGTGCGCGCGCTTCCACGCGGCGTCGTCATGGGCCCAGCCCTCGTCCCATTCGAGGCCGAGCGCCCGCGCCGCCTGCTCCCGCTCGGCCGGGCCGAGATCGGTGATCTCGCCGATCGGTATCCGCAGCGGGGCGTCGGGCGAACCGTGGCCGGATCCCGTTCCGGTGGCTCGCGCCGTGCCGATCCGCAGCAGCACCCAGGACCCCCACAGCACCAGGAACAGCGCGATGACCAGGCTCGGCATGCCGCTGGCGGGATCGGTCCAGGACGGGATGAGGAACCGCAGCAGATCCCACCGCAGTCTCCAGTGGAAGAAGGGCGAGAGCAGCCAGAGCGCGAGCAGGAACGAGACCACGAAGATCGGGATGGCCGCCGCGACGGCATCGGTCCAGGCATACGGCCTGCGCGGACGATGTCTCATCGCGCACCTCCCTCGTCGTGCGCGTCCGCCTCGCCGATCCGGGCCTCGTCCTCGAGACCGATCCGTCCCTCGTCCTCGAGACCGATCCGCTGCCCACCGTCCCCGAGGGCCGAGGGAGCCGACGAGTAGAGCTGGGTGGAGCTGTAGACGGAGCCGACGGGAGCGACACCGACAGGATCCGTGCCGGCAGGATCGACAGGGGCGGGATCGGCAGCCTCAGGATCGGCGGGGCCAGGCTCGACGCCGACGGGATCCGCCACGGTCCTCGTGACCTCGGGGGCCGACCCCCGCGGCTCCCCCTCCTCGCCCCCGCCGCGCACCGGCTCCTGCGGGGCGAGAGCGCGCCGTGACGCCTCGTCCCGCCGGGCCTCCGCCCCGGTCCCCGGGGCGGACTGCTCGTCCCTCTCCTCCAGCGCCCAGAGCAGGTCCAGCAGCACGCGCGCTCCCCCGGGGCTCTCGTAGTCCTCGTGCCAGCGCATCCTGTGCGCCTCGGCGTGATGGGAGAGCTGCCGGGGCGTGCGCACGATCTCCCCGGTCAGGGACGAGTCATCCCCGACGAGTCGGCCGTCGCGCAGACGGCGGATCTCCTCGGCGGGCGTGTCCGCGGAGCCGTCCTGCCCGATGCCCGGCGCGGTGGGCCCCCACCGCTGCGTGCGCGCGGCGCGCCACCAGGGCAGGACGACCAGCAGCAGCACGACGGCGAGCACCAGCGCCACGAAGAACCAGCGCCACACCAGGTACCCGATGTCCAGGGGCAGGCCCAGGGCCTGGGTGGTCTCATCGCCGAGCGTGGCCAGGCGGATCCTCACGAGCCACGCCGCCGAGAGGACGGCGGCGCCGGCTCCCGGCAGCGGGAGGAGGAGCAGCAGCAGGCTGATCGCGGCGAGGACGCCGCCGACGACGGCCTTGGCGCGCGGAGTCAGACCGCGGCGGCCGGTGCTGTCCGTGGACTCGATCCCCGGTGACGCCATCGCCTCGCCTGCTCCTGTGCTGTCGCGCCGACGGGTCAGACGGTCGTGACGACTTCGATGCGCTGGAAGTCCTTGAGCTCGGTGTACCCGGTCGTGGCCATCGCGTGGCGCAGGGCGCCGACGAGGTTGGTGGTGCCGTCGGCGGCGATGGAGGGGCCGAACAGGATCTGCTCGAGCGAGCCGACGGTGCCCACCTGCACGCGGTGGCCGCGGATCAGCGTCGGGTGGTGCGCCTCGCTCCCCCAGTGGCGACCGCGTCCCGGGGCCTCCTCGGCACGGGCGAGCGCGGCGCCGACCATCAGACCGTCCGCGCCGCAGGCGATCGCCTTGACGAGATCGCCGGAGCGTCCCAGGCCGCCATCGGCGATCACGTGGACGTAGCGTCCGCCGGACTCGTCCATGTAGTCGCGGCGGGCAGCGGCGACGTCCGCCACAGCACTCGCGAGCGGCACGGTGATCCCCAGGGTCTCCTGCGTGGTCTGGGAGGCGCCGCCTCCGAAGCCGACGAGGACCCCCGCCGCGCCGGTGCGCATCAGATGCAGGGCGGCGGTGTAGGTGGCGCAGCCGCCGACGATCACCGGGACGTCGAGCTCGTAGATGAAACGCTTGAGGTTCAGCGGCTCACGACCGGTGGAGACGTGCTCGGCGGAGACGGTGGTGCCCCGGATGAAGAAGAGGTCCACGCCCGCGTCGACGACGGTCTTCCAGTGCTCCTGGGTGCGCTGCGGGGACAGCGACCCGGCGGCGGTCACGCCCGCGTCGCGCAGCTGCTGGATGCGGTCGCGGATCAGCTCGGGCTTGACGGGCTCGGCGTAGATCTCGCGCATCAGGTCCACGACCTCCGCGTCGGAGGCGGTGGCGATGCGGTCGAACTGCGAGGTGGGGTCCTCGTAGCGGGTCCACAGGCCCTCGAGGTCCAGCACGCCGAGGCCGCCATGGCGACCCATCGCGATCGCCGTCTCCGGGGACATCAGCGAGTCCATGGGGGCCGCGAAGATCGGGATGTCGAAGTGGTAGGCGTCCACCTGCCACGAGGTGGAGACGTCCTCCGGGTCCCGGGTGCGCCGGGAGGGCACCACCGCCACGTCGTCGAAGCTGTAGCTGCGGCGGCCCCGCTTGTTGCGTCCGATCTCGATCTCGCTCATCACATCGGGGAGTCTACCGTCGGCACCGCACCGCACCGCACCGCACCGCACCGAACCGGCCCACGCTCTCTCGCGGCCCGGCGGGCGCGACCCGGGCTACCGTGGGCCGATGACCGCTGAGCGCACCCCCGGCTCCGACCCCGGGCGCGCGCACGACCGACCGCCGGAGCACCTCCCGCGCCTCGACGCCGACGGGAAGCCCGTGGACGAGGCGAGGGACGCCTCCGGGAGCGCGGAGGGCCCTGGTGCCGGTCGGATGCCGGGGCCGTCCCCGTTGCCGCCGGTCCTGCTCGCCGTGACGGGCGCGGCTCTCACCGTCTGGCAGCTGGCGGAGCTCCTCCGTGCCGTGCCCGCGCAGGGGCAGGCGCTGCCGATGACGGGCCTGGTGCTCGCCGCCGCGGTCGCCCTCGGCGGCTTCTCCATGGCCCGGGTGCTGCAGCTGCTGCGTCTCGCCGCCGCGCACCGACGCCGCCGCCTGCACGGCGAGGAGACGGCGGAGGCGCCACGGCCGCTCGCCGACGCGCACTCGCTGCATGCGATCTGGGTGGTCGGCGTCGGGGGCTCGATCTCCCTGATGGGACTGCTCGGGGTGTGGTCGCTGCTCGACGGGCGCCCCTCCGGTCTCGAGCCCGGCTGGCCCCTGCTGCTGATCGGCGCAGCGGTCGCGCTGGTGGCCCACCTGGCCGCGCAGCGCACGACCGCCTGCTGGGAGGGACCGGCGCGCGGATTCTGAGCGCGCGTCGGACCCGAGCGCCGACGGCATCGGGAGCCGAGGGGCTCGCGCCCGCCGGCCGACCGCCCCTGCCGGCCCTTGCCGGCGACCGGGCCGCAGCCGACGGAGGGCTCAGAGCGGCCAGACGGTGTTCACGTCCGGGGTCTTCCCCTTCTTGGTCAGCCACTCGTTCATGCCCTCGGCCCAGCGCCTGTGCCAGCCCGTCTGCTCGCGGTGGAGGTCCTCGAGGGAGGAGGCGGCGACCTTGGGATACTTGGCGGCGATCGCCCGCAGCACGTCGAGGGTCGCGGAGACGTCCACGTCCGCGGTGTGGAGCCGGCCGTCCTGCTCGAGCCCGTAGTGCGCGAGCACGTCGGTCAGGGTGCGCTTGCCCTTCCGGTAGCGGTCCACCCCGCGGTCCACCACGAGAGCGTCGATCACGGGGGCGATGTCGTGGCCGAGGCGCTGGCTGAGGGTGGGCAGCCCCAGACGGGTCAGCTCGTTCTCGAGGATCGCGAGGTCGAAGCTGATGTTGAAGGCGACCAGCGGGACGTCCTTCGCGAGCGAGTCGGCGATCATCGCGGCGACCTCGTCGAGGGCCTCGGCGGCCTTCATGCCGTGCTCCCGGGCGTGCTCGGTGCTGATCCCGTGGACCCGCTGCGCGGGTTCGGGGATGTCGACCTCGGGATCGATGAGCCAGGTCGCGACGGTCTCGTTCTCCCGGCCCGGGCCCACCGAGTGCACGAGGGCCACGGTGACGATCCGGTCCGAGGCCACGTTCGTGCCGGTGGTCTCGGTGTCGAAACCGAGCAGGGGGGCGTCGGTCCAGGAGGGGGTGCTCGCGCTCATGGCCTCAGCTTAGGGGCAGGGCCCGACGCTCCGTGCGGCGAGGTCGTGCGGTGTGGACAGCGGCGGGGCGGCGAGGAATGATCGCCGCAGCACCGTTCCCGCGCCGCGGGGACCACGGCCGGCCCGCGAGGAGATCCGATGCCCGCACCATCCCTGTACCTGCACCTGCCCGGCACGGCCGCCGAGGCCCTCGAGTTCTACCGCGACGTGTTCGGCGGCTCTGTCGAGCAGTTCACCTACGCGCAGTTCGAGCGCACCGACGGTCCCGGCGCCGCCATCGCGCACGGCGTGCTCAGCGGAAAGGTGGACCTGTACGTCTCCGACGCCGGGGAGCACGACGAGCCGTTCGCCGCCCGCGGACTCATGGTCGCCCTGCTGGGCG
The DNA here is from genome assembly GCF_052446295.1 of Brachybacterium sp. AOP43-C2-M15. Lineage (NCBI taxonomy): Bacteria > Bacillati > Actinomycetota > Actinomycetes > Micrococcales > Dermabacteraceae > Brachybacterium > Brachybacterium sp. AOP43-C2-M15. Next base: position 7,310 of record NZ_JBQSWB010000005.1, on the reverse strand, counting down.
CGGCCGAGCCGACGACGCTGCGTACCTGGTTCGCGTCCCTCGCCGAGGGCGGCGAGGTGGTCGAGGACCTGCGGACCCGCCCCTGGGGCGCCTCCGACGGGCAGGTGCGCGACCGTTTCGGGGTGCTGTGGCTGATCGGCTACGAGCACGGCACCGACGCGGCGGCCCAGGCCGCGTCCACCGCCGACTGACCGCCGGCGCGCGGCCCCTCAGCGCTGCGCGACGCCCGGCGCCGTGGTGCCCAGCGGCGACCTGGATCCGGCGACCCGGATGCGGCGAGCTCCGGGCTGCTCACCGGTCCTGCGCCGCCGCGGCGTCGTCGCCCCGTCGATGCCGTGCCGGGTCCCGGACCAGGCGGATCATCGAGGTGGTGCCGTCCGCGAAGGGCGCCCGGTGGACGGTCTCGTACCCGAGGTGCTGGTAGAAGTCGACGTTGTGGGGGTCGGTGGTCTCGAGCCAGGTCGGCTCGCCGAGCAGCTCGTGCCCCGCGCGCACCAGGGCGCGCCCGATCCCGCGCTCGCGATGCTCGGCGAGCACCCCGAGCGTCGCGAGGTACGCGCCCTCGGCGGCAGGGGCTCCCTCGCGAGCCTCCGCGAACTGATGCCCGAAGGCCGCGTACCGCGAGCCGCCCAGCAGGATCGGCGGCAGATCACGGGCGGCGGGGAGCGTCGACGCCCGCTCCATGCCCTCCGGGATCCACAGCGCCGCTCCCACGATCTCTCCGTCGACCCTCGCGTGGTGGGCCGCACCGTGGCGGATCAGCTGCTCCACCTGGCCGGAGAAGAACAGCGCGATCCGGCTGAGCCGCTCGGCACAGTCCTCGGGGAAGAGCCATCGCAGCATCGGGTCGTCGCTCAGGGAGCGAGCGATCACCGTGCGGACCTGCGGGACGTCGGTCATCGCCGCGGGGGCGATGCGCACCGCGCCGTGAGCTGTCATCTCCTCGGCCTCTCCGGTCCCCTGCGGGCCCTGCTCAGTGCGAGCTGTAGTTCGGGGCCTCCATGATCGCCGCCATGTCGTGGGGGTGGGACTCCTTGAGCCCGGCCGAGGTGATGCGCACGAACTGGCCGCGCTCCTTCAGCTCGGGCACCGTGTTCGCCCCCACGTAGAACATCGACTGGTGCAGCCCGCCCACGAGCTGATGGACCACGGAGCCCAGCTGCCCCTTGTAGGAGACGCGGCCCTCGATGCCCTCGGGGACGATCTTGTCGTCGCTGGGGACGTCGGCCTGGAAGTAGCGGTCCTTGGAGAAGGACTTCTTGCCGCGGGAGGACATCGCGCCGAGCGAGCCCATGCCGCGGTAGGCCTTGTACTGCTTGCCGCCCACCAGCACGACCTCGCCCGGGGACTCCTCGGTGCCCGCCAGCAGGGAACCCACCATGACGGTGTCCGCGCCCGCGACCAGGGCCTTGGCGATGTCGCCCGAGTACTGCAGCCCGCCGTCGCCGATCAGCGGCACCCCGGCGGGACCGCAGGCCTGGGCGGCCTCGTGGATCGCGGTGATCTGCGGGACGCCCACGCCGGCGACCACCCGTGTGGTGCAGATCGAGCCCGGGCCCACACCGACCTTGACCGCGTCGGCCCCGGCGTCGACGAGGGCCTGCGCCCCCGCGCGGGTGGCGACGTTGCCGCCGATCACCTGGACGTCGGCGAAGTACGGATCGGACTTGATGGTCCGGATCGCCTCGAGCGCCAGTCGGGCATGACCGTTGGCGGTGTCGACCACGAGCACGTCGACGCCCGCCTCGCGCAGAGCCCCGGCGCGCTCGAGGGAGTCGCCGAAGAATCCGACGCCCGCACCGACGAGGAGCCGACCCTGCCCGTCCTTGGACGCATCCGGGAACTGCTCGGACTTCACGAAGTCCTTCACCGTGATCAGCCCGGTCAGGCGGCCCTCGCCGTCGATCAGCGGCAGCCGCTCGCGCTTGTTCTTCCGCAGCAGGGCGGTGGCCTGCTCGGGGGTGACGTCCTCGGGAGCGGTGAACAGCTCGGTGGTCATGACGTCGGCGACCTTGGTGCTGGACCACTCCGCGACGGGGATGAACCGCAGGTCGCGGTTGGTGCAGATGCCGAGCAGGCGCTGATCGTCATCGACCACGGGCAGGCCCGAGACACGGAACTGACCGCACAGGTCGTCGAAGCCCTCGAGCGTGGCGTCCGGACCGATGGTGACCGGATTGGTGATGCGTCCGGTCTGGGTGCGCTTGACCAGGTCCACCTGATGGGCCTGATCCTCGATGGAGAGGTTGCGGTGCAGGATGCCGATCCCGCCGTGACGGGCCATCGCGATCGCCATCCGGGATTCGGTGACGGTGTCCATCGCCGCGCTCGCCAGCGGGATCCGCAGGGAGATCTCCCGGGTGAGGCGACTGGCCGTGTCCGCCTCGGAGGGGATCACGTCCGTCTCCCCGGGCAGGAGAAGCACGTCGTCGTAGGTGAGTCCGATGAAACCGAAGGGATCCGCGCTCGTCATGCACCGATGGTAGCGGCGTGCGGGCCGCTCGTGCTGTCTCGCCCGCCACAGCCCGGACGATCTCTCACGCCCGTGACCAGCACCGACTCGATCCGTGGGCTGGCTCACGCGTGACGATCGCACAACGAGCGGTGGATCACGTCCGTGGATCGGCGCAGGTCGCGGCACCGGATGTTCGCCACATGTTCACAGTCGCGCCCCTTGACCGCCTAGAGTGGCGGCGGCCCTTGTCGGGGAACCGTTCGCCGTGCGCACCGGGCCCCTCCTCCTCACCTCCGGGAAGCTGACGATGCCAGGATCGACCTCTCAGAAGCCCTCCGGGACTCCCGCCTCCGCCGGGTTCCTCGGACCAGATCGGAACTGGCACCTCGGTGCCGGGCTGATGACCCTCGCGACCGTGGTCGCCTTCACCATCTGGTCCTTCTCCCACACGGGCACGGACGTCAACGCGCTGCTGCTCATCCTCGCGATCGCGTTCGGCCTGTTCATGGCCTTCAACATCGGCGGCAACGACGTCGCGAACTCCTTCGGCACCAGCGTCGGAGCGGGAACGCTGACCATGAAGCAGGCGCTCGTGGTCGCCGCGGTCTTCGAGGTCTCCGGTGCGGTGCTCGCCGGAGGGTCCGTCACCGAGACCGTGCGCAGCGGCATCGTGGACATCGACGGCATGCACGTCGACCCCCTCTCCTTCGCGCTCATCATGATGTCCGCCCTGCTCGGTGCCGCCGTGTGGCTGATGCTCGCCACCCGGATGGGCTGGCCCGTCTCGACCACGCACGCGATCATCGGCGGCATCGTCGGTGCGGCGGTGACCACGGGCGTGGTGACGGGCTCGGGCGGCTTCGGCATGGTCCAGTGGGGGGAGATCGGGAAGATCGCGGTCTCCTGGGTCCTCTCCCCCCTGCTCGGAGGCATCGCCTCGTTCCTGCTCTTCGGGGCGATCAAGCGGCACATCCTCGGCCCGGCCGCCCGTGCGATCGCGCTGGGCTCGCGCGGGTTCGACGACGCCGAGGACGACGAGGACGAGGACGAGGAGGACGAGGAGGACCAGCGCCACGTCGCGGGCTACGAGCGCGTGTCGGAGCTGCAGCAGTCCGCCTTCGCGGAGTCCGCGGCCCTCGACCTCACCCCCGGGAGCCCGGGAGCGGAGCTGGCCGAGCAGGCGGCGGAGCTGTCGAAGAAGGAGCGCAAGGCCGCCCGCAAGGTCGAGCGCAAGGCGGCCTACTACGCGCTCGAGAAGCGCGTCCCGCCGCTCGCCGCAGGAGCGTCGGTGCTGCTGGCGGCGATGCTGGTGTTCAAGGGACTGGACAACGTCGGGCTGAACATCTCCGTGGGCGGCGGCGTGCTGATGCTGACCATGCTGGCGCTGGGGGTGTGGATGGCCACGACTGTGTTCGCCCGCGCGCTCAAGAAGCAGTCGATCTCCCGCGCGACCTTCATCATGTTCAGCTGGATGCAGGTCTTCACCGCCTGCGCCTTCGCCTTCAGCCATGGCGCGAACGACATCGCCAACGCGATCGGTCCGTTCGCGGCCGTGCTCGACGTGCTGAAGACCGGGGAGATCTCCGCCGAGGCCGCGGTCCCGACGGCGGCCCTGGTGGCCTTCGGCATCGCCCTGATCTCGGGTCTGTGGTTCGTGGGTCGCCGCGTGATCCACACGGTGGGCACCGGGCTGACCTCGATGCACCCGTCCTCCGGCTTCGCCGCCGAGCTCGCCGCCGCGACGATCGTCCTGCTCGCCTCGGTGCTCGGCCTTCCCGTTTCCTCCACGCACATCCTCATCGGTGCGGTCCTGGGGGTGGGGATCGTGAACCACGCGGCGAACTGGAAGCTCATGAAGCCGATCTTCCTGGCCTGGATCATCACCCTGCCGGCGGCCGCCGCGATCGGCGCGGTCGTGGTCCTGGTGCTGCGCGCCATCTTCTGAGGCGTGCCGTCGTGCCCGCTCAGGGCGCGGGGTCACCGTCCCGCCGCCGCTCCCGGCCGCCGAGCACCCGCCGCACCCGGTCGAACTCGGCCTGGAACGCCGCCTCGTCGTGCTCGTACTCCTCGCGCCAGGGCATCCCGAGGCGATCGGCGAGCTCACGATGGCTCCGCGCGAGTCGGAGCCGTCGGTTCTCGCGCACCAGCTCGGCGCGCGGCGGGGCGGGCGTGAGCCCGACCGACGCCTGCAGGACGCGCAGGCCGTCGAAGGACTCCCCGTCCCATCCCACCCCCGGAACCACCCACTGCCGCACGGACCCGTCGCCGCCGCGCGCTCGGTCCGCCGCCCCGACCGCGTCGCGCAGCCCGATCAGAGCCATCCCGCCCCGCTCGGCCTCGCCGACGGCGTAGTCGACCTGGGACAGCACCGCGCTGTCGACGCTCCGCAGCCCCCGGCGCAGCGAGATCCGTCCGTTCCGCTCGTCCAGCAGCACCACCCGATGGGTGAGCAGCAGCGGCACCAGGGCCCACAGCGAGAACAGCACCCACAGGGCGAGAGCCCCGAGCAGCAGCTGCGTCCAGGCAGGAGCGAGGAGGTCCTCGAGCAGCCCGTCCTGGCCCGACCGCAGCCGCGAGGAGCGCCACTGCTGGAGCCCGGCGCCGGCGAAGGGGCTCAGCAGCACCGACACCAGCGGGAGGCCGATGAGCGCTCCGGGCAGGAAGCGCGCCCGGACCGTGGGGCCCACGATCACGGAGCCGCCACGGGTGCGGCGCGGCGCGGGAGGCGAGGCGTCGGGGGCGGGGGTGCGGGCGGCGTTCACCGCCTCAGGGTACGAGAACCCGCTGTCCCCGGTTCCGCGGCACCGGGCCTCCCGGGAGCGCTGTCCGGTCCTCGTCATACGGTCCCGCCGACGCCCGGGCCGGCGCCCGTGCCGATCCCCGTGCCTCTGCCGATCCCCGGGCCCCTGCCGAGTTCCTGGCCGCTGCGGAACTCCCGCCGCGCTCCGGTGAACGGATCGACGAAGGCGAGTCCGCGGGCGAGCAGCTGCAGCGGCAGCCCTTCGGGCCAGAGCTCCGGCGCGGGGCGAGCCCGCGGCGCGGGCCAGTACAGGTCCTCCCCCAGGATCGGGGCGCCGCGGTCGGCGAGCTGGGCGCGCAGCTGATGCGTACGGCCGGTCCGCGGTCGCAGCCGCACCCGCAGCGCGTCGCCCCCGAGCTCGACGTCGCTCTCGGGCGGCCCGGCGGGTCCGGCGCCGTCGCCCACGGCCCGTTCGGTGCTGAGCACCTCGAGGGCGGTCTCGGCGTTCGGCTCCCCCGGCAGCACCCGCGCGGTCATCTCACCGCGCCTCTTGATCAGGTGGTCCCGCATCAGCAGCCGCTGACCCGGCGTCGTCGGCAGCGAGGCTCCCGGCCCGGGCAGCACGCGCGCCTCGTACTCCTTGTCGACCTGGCCGCGGGCGAACAGCTGCTGATAGGCAGATCGCTCCTCGGGTCGGATCCCGAAGGCCAGCACGCCGGCAGTGCGCCGGTCCAGGCGGTGCAGAGGAACCAGCGCAGCGATCCCGGTGGCCCGGCGCAGCCGCACCAGAGCGCTGGAGAGCACGTGGATCCCGCGCGGCATGGTGGCCATGTCGTGGGGCTTGTCGATCACCAGCAGATGCTCGTCCTGGTGCAGGATCCGCAGCTCCGCCGGGGGCACGTCCTCCGCGCGCAGCTCCCGGTGGAACCAGAGCTCGTCACCGGGTGCCACGAGGGCGTCGGCCGCCCAGGGGCGACCCTCGGCATCGACGACCTCCCCCGCGGCGAAGCGGCGCACGAGCGGGGTCGCGGCGGGGTCGAGGAGGGCGGGGAAGCGCTCCGCCAGCGCGTCGAGGGCGGCGCGCCCGTCGGGCTCCCCGCTCGTGCCGTCCCCGGGCGGCACCCGCCAGCGCATGGCGTCCAGACCGTCCCGCTGCGGCAGCGGCGGCGGGGGCCGCCGTGCGCGCCGCCGTGCGGCGCGTCCGGGGCGCGGGCTCACAGCCCCCATACGATGAAGGTCAGCAGGTTGTGGCCGAGGTAGAAGGCGAGCAGGGCGACCAGCAGCAGGTTGGGGTGACGGTCCACGAAGCTCATCGCCTGCGGCACCTGGCGTCGGAGCTCGACGGGGGTGATCGCGTCGATGTGCTCGATCCCGACGCCGGCCTCGCGGGCGCGCTGCAGGGCCATCTCCTGGGCGCGCGAGCCGAAGAACCGGCTGGAGACCGCCAGGATCCGCCGCCCCGATCGGTCCATCACGTACACCCCGTCGTACGCGGTCTCGGAGGCGTCGAGCATCTCCGCCGGGGTGTACCCGCGGTCGATGTCGCGGACGGCGATGACCGTGCCGACCTCGTCCCAGCGCGCCGCCCGGGTGCGACGGAACAGGCTCCGCAGCTCGAAACCGGTCTCGTGGATCTGCAGCCAGGACGTGATCACCCGCAGGCACACCACGGTCACCAGCGCGGCCATCGCCGCCCAGACGATGAGCGGCAGGGTGAACACGAGGTCGTGCATCATCTCGGGGTGCCTCCACAGCCTCTGGCCGATGAAGCTGATGATGACGAGGAACTCGAGGACCACCAGGAAGATGAGGGCGACCACGAGCGTCCCGACCACGACGGTGGCGGGCGGTCCGTAGGTGCGCGTCGGAAGATCCCCGTCGCTCGCCGTGGACGCGGTGTCCGGCGTACTGATCACCACTGCTCCTCCGGCTGTCGATCCTGTGTGACACAGCCCATCCTATGCCGCCGGCAGACGGTCGAGGATCGACGCGCCGGTCCCTGGACGCGGCCCGGGGACCGTCTGCGACCAGCGGAGATGACAGCCGCTCCGGGACAGGGCACGGGGCGGAGCGCGGGGACGAGGACGGCCCCGGGACTCTCGCCGGAGCTGACAC